>SCTP01000043.1 GCA_004322325.1 Gammaproteobacteria bacterium
TATTCATCTTCCCATTGTTCCTGGCATTATGCCGATTACCCAATTTCAGAAGTTAGCGCGTTTTTCTGAATTATGTGGAGCAGAAATTCCTTATTGGATTCGCAAGCGCTTGGAAGCGTATGGGGATGATCTCGAATCCATTAAGCGTTTTGGCACAGAAGTCGTGACCCAGCTTTGTCAGAAGCTGATTGGTGGTGGGGCGCCAGGCTTACACTTTTATACGCTCAATAAGGCGGAAGCGGTTTTGCAGATCTTAAAAAACCTCAATCTAGCCCGAACCAGCATGAGGCTTGGAGCAGAGGCAATAATGTGATAGTCTTTGCATCCAATAGAGAACGCGATAGAATTAAAATTTTTAATATTAATCAAGTGCATAACGTATATGTCTAACGAAACAAACATTGAATTAGCGGCTGATCCAAGCGATATTCCTTCGCAAGAGACAGTCATTTTTCCCAAACGTGATCCGCGCCTATTAGCCTGGCGCGATATGAAAGACGGCCTGTTTAAATGGCATATTTGGCTCATGCTGGCTTATCAAGATATCAAGCTTCGCTATCGCCGTTCCGTCCTTGGTCCGTTTTGGATCACGCTTAGCATGGCGATCACGGTCTATTCCATGGGATTTCTGTACAGCCACTTATTTCACACTGATTTGCAATCTTACTTTCCTTTCTTAGTCGGCGGTATGGTGACGTGGGCGCTTATTTCCTCCCAAGTGTCGGAGTTAACGGATACGTTTGTGGTAGCAGATGGCTTAATCAAGCAACTCAAGCTGCCGTATAGTCTCTATGTGCATCGTGTTGCCATGCGTAATATTTTAATTTTCTTTCATAATATGCTGGTCATCGTCCCGATTTTGGCTATTTTTCACGAAGTGGCTAAAGTGAACTTGTATACACTGCTCTTAATTCCTGGCTTACTTTTTGTTTACATTAATTCCATTTCTTTTGGTATGGTGCTAGCCATGATTGGCGCACGTTATCGAGATATTTCCCAGGTGATCAAAAGTCTCATTCAAGTTATTTTCTTTTTGACGCCAGTGATGTGGAGACCAGATGTTTTATCAGAGAAAAAACGGTTTGTGGTCTTACTGAACCCTTTTAGTTCTTTTATAGAAATAGTTCGATCCCCGCTCATTGGGCGGCCGCCTGCTTTTCATGATGTGGTGATGGTGTTGGGAGTAACGTTAGTAGGGTTTCTCATCAGCTATAAAATGTTTGTGCGATATCGCAGTCGAATTGTGTATTGGTTATAGGACAGCATCCCATGGCAAGAATCGAATTACGCAATGTTTCTGTTAAGTTTCCCATCTACAATGTTAACTCACGTTCGTTCAAGAAGCGGTTTTTGCGCTTAGCGACGGGTGGGGCGGTGGTAAAAGATGCGCATCAGCATGTGGTAGTGAATGCGCTGAACGATGTGACGCTTTCTTTCCAGCATGGCGATCGGATTGGTTTAGTGGGGCATAATGGGGCGGGGAAGAGCACCATGTTGCGATTACTTGCCACGATTTATGAGCCGAATGAAGGTGATATTCTTATCGATGGTCATATTTCTCCTTTGTTAGATATTATGCAAGGGATAGAAGTGGAGTTGACAGGTTACGAAAACATCACGGTGCGTGGCACTTTGTTAGGGTTGACTAAGGCGCAAATTAAGGCGCAGGCAAATGATATTGCTGAATTAACCGGCTTGGGTGATTACTTGATGATGCCGACCCGTACGTATTCTTCCGGCATGATGTTGCGTCTTGCTTTCGCGATTTCAGCGAGTATTCATCCGGATATTTTGTTGATTGATGAGGTATTCGGCGCGGGGGATGCGGAGTTTATGGTGAAGGCGAGGGAGAAGATGATTTCGCTGTTGAATCGCTCCAGTATTGTGGTGATGGCGAATCATTCGGATGAAATTGTGCGGGAATTTTGTAATAAAGTGTTGCTGCTTGAAGGTGGGCGGGTGAAGTATTTTGGTGAGGTGGAAGAAGGGCTTAGGCTTTATCATGGCGGTACGTCGAGTTGATTTTATAACTTGAGTCGTTCAAGTTGAATGATTCAAGTTATATGGTATACTACCCTCCATATTGAAAAGAGGGGGTGGTAAGATGACAGAATTATTTCCCTTGAGAGTAGTAACCGGTAAGCGATTTTGCAATCGAGAAAAAGAAAAGCGCTTTCTTAGATCTTGTATTGAACAAAAAAGGCCTGTGGTCTTGATTTCTCCTCGCCGCTACGGCAAAACCAGTTTAGCTAATAAAGTCGTAGAAGAGCTTCGTTATCCTTTTTGTTCCATTGATTTCCTGACAGCTTATGATGATTATTCTATTTGTTTAAACATCATAAAAGGTGTTTCTGAATTAGTGTCGCAGATTATGCCTATCAACATGAAAACAATAAAATTAATTGAAAAATGTTTTCATGGTGTAAAAGCTGTGATGCGATACAAAGTCATTGAGTTAGAATATGCTGCTCCCATTGAAAAAGCAGATCCTACCTTGCAAGTGTTGGAAACATTAAAAGGGTTGGAAAATTTAGCTGCTAAATTAAGGAAAACGGTTGTTATTTTGATAGATGAATTCCAAAATGTGTTAGAAACCCCGAAAGGGCAGGCGATACAAGGCTCCATCAGGCATGTAGCACAAACAGCGAAGCATATTGCATTTATGTTTTCAGGTAGTTCTCGGCACATGCTTTGCCAAGCATTTGATGATTCTAATTTACCTTTATACATGATGTGCGAAAAGTTACATTTAGATAGAATTGATTCCCAGCATTATTTCTCTTACATTCAAGATGCGGCAAAAATAAAATGGAAAAAAATGTTGCCAGAGATGATTATTCAACGCATTTTAGATTTGACGGAAAATCATTCATTTTATGTGAATTATTTATGTGGCAGGTTATGGGAGATAGAAAATCCGCCTGGTACTGAAGAAGAGGTGGATAGGGTTTGGCATGAATGTTTTTTGAATGAAGAAAGACGGTTTATTGTGGAGTTGGATCGATTGACGTTGAATCAACGTTTGTTATTAAAAGCGATAGCGAATACGTCTGATTTGAAGGAGCCAACAGCGGTTGGATTTCTAAGTAAAGTGGGTCTTGCTTCGGGAACGGCGGTGCCGGTGCTTAAGGCATTGACGAATAAAGATATGATATTTGTTGATGGGCAAGGGATGACGAGGGTGTTGGATCCGTTGCTGAGGTATATGTTGGTTAGTTGAGGGTTTGGTGCGAATGGCTTTAGTAATGATTGATAAAATTATTTCTGGAGGACAAACAGGGATAGATAGAGCAGCGTTAGATGTTGCGATTAAGTTAAATATTCCACATGGTGGATGGTGTCCGAAAGGACGAAAAGCAGAAAATGGTATCATTCCTGATTATTATCAATTGCAAGAAACAGAAACGGATGATTATAGTGAAAGAACAAAATTAAATATAAGAGATTCCGATGGTACATTAATTCTTGTTCTTACAACGTCTATTAAAGTTACGGATGGAACTATTTTGACTATTCAGGAGGTGAAGGAGAAAAATAAACCTTATTTGATTGTTGATTTATCAATCAAGAAAGATCCAGAATCTGTAGTTAAATGGTTGGCTGATAAAAATATTAAAGTGCTAAACGTGGCGGGGCCAAGGGAATCGCAAAGCCCTGGGATTTATCATCAGGGGGTCGGTTTTCTTGAAAGTATTTTTAAACCATAGCGAAAAATCTTTTCCTAAACTCCAAAATTCACCTTGTCTCATCCCCTCACCCATGCTAAATTTACACTTTCTTTATTTCTAACAATTATTTAGGTAACGTTACAAAATTTCAAAAGGAAAGGATTACGTTATGATACCTGACTTTCTCACTGACCACGAAAAAGAAATTTCCGATTCCTTCTTAAAGAAAAAATACGTTATTGTCCCTGCTGAAAATATGGACGCATTGAATGCGATCCGTAAAAAAATTGCCTACACGGCAGCAGATTTGTTAGGTAAACCGATTACCGATGAGGCAGAAGTCGGACCATTTTTAAATAATATCCATCAACATATTTCAGGTAAAGAATTAAACGATATCCGTGTAAAGATCATCGTTGAAATGAATCGCGAACCTTGGTTTAGAAAAGCCTATTACAATGTCGGTCGAACTGCGCTCAGCATGTTGGCAGGAAATGAATTAGTCATGCAGCGGCGCATTAATTTAAGTATTCAGTTGCCCAATGATGATAGTTCCCTGTTGCCCGTTCACGCCGATGTATGGGCGGGTGATTCCCCTTACGAAATCG
>SCTP01000296.1 GCA_004322325.1 Gammaproteobacteria bacterium
TGCCAACCTGGACGGCCTTTGCCCCACGGTGAATCCCAGGAAGGTTCGCCTGGTTTAGCTAATTTCCATAAAACAAAATCCAACGGATCACGTTTGACCTCGACAATTTCAACGCGTGCACCGCTCTCCAATTGTTCGATATCATGATGCGAGAGGCAGCCGTATTCTGGAAATTTCCGCACATCGAAATACACATCACCATTACTCGCCACATAAGCACAACCATTGGCGATAATTTTTTCGATCAGCGCAATCATCTGCGGAATATATTTTGTTGCGCGTGGTTCGTGATTAGGCGGGGTGAGTCCGAGTGCAGCAAAATCTTCGTGCATGGCTTGGATAAAACGCTTGGTCAGTGCGGTGACTTCTTCCCCATTTTCATTCGCGCGTTTAATAATTTTATCATCGATATCGGTGATATTTCTGACATAATTAACATCAAAGCCCGACCAACGTAAATAGCGGACAATGACATCAGCAGAGACATTCGTACGAGCATGGCCGATATGGCAATAATCGTAAACGGTGATACCGCAAACATAGATTCCCACTTTGCCAGGATGAATCGGTTTAAATACTTCTTTTTGACGAGTTAATGTATTAAAAATTTTCAACATTACACGACTCCGCTAGCCAACTTAACAGCCTGCCCTAAACGATGTTTCATTTTTTTCTGCCCCAACAATTCTGCAATATGGGCTAACTCAGGCCCATGCATTTTTCCCGTCAGCGCAATACGCAAGGGCATAAAAAGTTTTTTACCGCTTACGCCTAATGTTTGCTTCATATCCGCTAAAATAGCCGGCAATTGAATGCCATATTTATCCACCGCTAATTCTGCTTCCACAAAAAACTGCTCTCCTGCTTCGCGGATAACATTTAATTCCGCTTCTTCCATCACCACATTTTCATGAAAGAAAATCTTCGCCCACATCTGTGCATCGTGTGGAAATTCAACATTTGCTTTTACTGTTTCAGCAAATAAAGAGCGCATTGTTTCCGGCACCTGATTCTCTACCTTTTCACCTAACCAACGCCACATCGCAGCCTCATCGAGCATTTGCACCGTTGTTTTTTGCCAATACATCAATTGACTATGATCAAACCTTGCTGGTGAACGACTGAGTTTTTCTAAATAAAAATGCTCCGCTAAATGATCAAAATCTAATAGTTCTTGCGTATCACACGTATGCCCTAATCGTCCTAAATAATTCATAACAGCAAGGGGTAAATAACCTTTTTCTCTTACATCATGAATACTGAAACTGCCATGACGTTTTGACAAGGGCGAACCATCGTCACCCGTAATCAATGACAAATGACCGTAGTGTGGAACTGTTAATTCGAGTGTTTTAAGCAACATGATTTGCCGTGGTGTATTCGCTAGATGATCTTCGCCACGTATCACATGCGTAATCTTCATCGTCGCATCGTCAATGGCATTACAAAATAAAAAGGGTGCCGTACCATCTGCACGGCGGACAATAAAATCCCCGATGTCATCACTCATAAAATGCTGCAGGCCTTTCACTACGTCAACAAAATCAATCGCCGTTCCAACAGGCACAATAAAACGCCATGCCGGTTTTTGCCCAGCGGCTAACCGTTTTTCGATATCCGATGCAGAAAGTTTACGGCAAGTACCGGTATAACGTGGCGCTTGACCGCGGGATAGTTGAATTTTACGTGCTAAATTCAGTTCTTGATCGGTGCAAAAACACGGATAAATTAATTTTTTTTCTTCTAGGATTCGATAATACTGCTGATAAATATCCTGACGCTGTGATTGCCAATAAGGACCATACGCACCATCCACTCCCGGACCCTCTTGCCAATTAACCCCTAACCAATGCAAATCATCTTGCAATAATTCCACAAAACGTTCTTCAGAACGCACTGCATCCGTGTCTTCGATACGAAGAATAAATACACCATGATTCTTTTTCGCGAACAACGCTGCAAATAAAGCGGCACGCGCATTACCTAAGTGAATCATGCCGGTTGGGCTGGGAGAAAAACGTGTACGTACTGTCATTGTCTAATTATTCCTTGCTTCTACCATTAAGCGTTTCATTTCACGGACAGCGGCTTCTAAGCCCATAAAAAGCGCCCGGGCAATAATGCCGTGACCGATATTTAATTCATTTATTTCTGGGATACGAGCAATCGGTTGGACGTTTTGATAATTCAATCCATGCCCTGCATTCACGATTAACCCGGCTTGATGCGCAAATTGCGCGGCTTTCATGATGCGTTGCCATTCTTTTTCCCGTTCAGCTTCTGTTTTCGCATCTGCATAAACGCCCGTATGGATTTCAATAGCGGGCGCCCCGCAGCGCAAAGCGGCTTCAATTTGCTGCGGCTCGGGGTCGATGAATAAGGATACCTCAATACCCTGCTGTTTTAAACGACTGATCGCCTCGTGCACCTTTGCCTCTTGCGCGATGACATCCAATCCCCCTTCAGTGGTCAATTCTTGGCGCTTTTCAGGCACGAAGCAGCAATGCTCCGGCTTCACCTTTTCTGCATAGGCCACCATGGCATCCGTTACCGCCATTTCCAGATTAAGCCGGGTCAATAAGGTTGCCTTGATCAGCTCGATATCACGCTCTTGAATATGGCGCCGGTCTTCGCGCAAATGCGCGGTAATGCCATCTGCACCGCCGTTTTCGGCTGCATAAATAGCCTCAATGGGGTCGGGGTAGCGGGTCAGACGTGCTTGGCGCAGGGTCGCAACGTGGTCGATATTGACGCCTAGGTAAATGGGGTGAATTTTCATGAATGTGACCTCTTTTTTATGATTTTTCACGAGCGTCCCATTGTACGCTTGACTTTACTCTTTCACAAATAGCCTTCTACTATGAATTGGCCGAGACCCGAGCAAAGGTGTTAGCAAAAGCCGCGTTAAGCGCTTTGCATCCTGCAGGCTCTCCTCATCGGCCCAATCTTCCTGCGCGATCGCAAGCAAGCTTCTGCCCGAAAAAATCGTTCCCGTCGGCGAAATACCACTGCCCTCCGCCAGCACAAACCCTTGCTCCGGCACAAATCGATAATACTGCTCCGCCACGATCGCTTGCTGCAGAGAATCATCCGCTTTCAGCAAAAGACCATAGCCCAACTCCTCCAACAACCGCTTTTCAAATAACCGTAAAACACGTTGCTCTAAAGCCGGTGCTTGTAAGGCAGTCAGCGTATTTTCATACAGTCTATACAAATTGGCATGTGCATCCCATTTTTGCAGCAGATACATCAATAACTCATTCAGATAAAAACCAGCAAATAAACAATCCCCCTGCAACCGCTTCGCCTCACCATTCACTTCTACTTCAATCAGCGTCATCAGTTCCCCTTTACCAGACCAGGAAACTAACAATGGAATAAAAGGCTGAAGCAATCCTTGCATCGATGAACCAGCTTTGCGTACCCCTTTTGCTACGAGCGTAAAACGGCCATAGGCTTGAGTAAAAATTTCAACCAAAAAACTACTTTCACGATAAGGACGACGATGCAATACATACGCGGGTTCAAGTGAGACGCGTTTCATTCGTAGCCTAAACTCCTCATCGCTCTTTCATCATCTGTCCAATCCGCTTTGACTTTCACCCACAGACGAAGAAAGACTTTTTTATTATCCAACAATTTTTCAATTTCACGTCGCGCTTGCGTACCAATTTTTTTCAAACGCGCCCCTTTTTTGCCAATAATAATAATTTTTTGCCCTTGCCGTTCTACCCAAATCACCGCACCAATTTCAGTTAACTTTTCACCCTCGGTAAATTGCTCGATTTCCACTGTGGTCGTGTAGGGCAATTCTTCTTCGGTCGCTTGAATGAGTTTTTCACGAATAATTTCTGCTACTTGAAAACGCACACTTTTATCCGTCAATTGATCTTCTGGAAAAAACGCTGGTCCTTCTGGTAAGAGCTGCGCAATTTCTGCTTCAAGATGCTCAATATTGTCTTCCTTTAAGGCTGAAATCGGAATAACATGCGCAAAGGGTAGTTTATTCTTTAGCTTATCAATCAATGGTAATAAAGCCGCTTTATCCACCAGCAAATCAATTTTATTTATCGCTAAAATAATCGGCTTATCTGTTTGCTGTAATTTTTTTAACACCATTTCATCTTCACCACCCCACCGCGTGGCATCAATCATGAAAACAATCACATCCGCCTCTAATATCGTGGCACTAGCAATGCGGTTTAAATAACGATTCATGGCACGCTTTTCTTCGCGATGTAACCCTGGCGTATCAATATAAATAAGCTGTGCTTCGCCGCGCGTTTTAATTCCTAAAATTTGCCAGCGAGTGGTTTGGGGTTTAGGCGAGGTGATACTTACTTTTTCGCCTAACAGTGCATTCAATAACGTGGATTTCCCCACATTGGGACGACCAACAATGGCGACATAGCCTGACGAGGTAATGCTCATCGTTTTACTACTCCTAACATGATTTGTGCCGCTTCTTGCTCAGCACGACGTCTGCTCGTACCTTTACCAAGCACTTTCTCTTCTACCCCTTCTACCTGACAACGAACGGTAAAAAGTTGCTGGTGTGCTTCACCTTCAATCGCTTCTACCGTATAAACAGGCAATGGCAAGCGGCAGCTTTGTAAATATTCTTGTAATAACGTTTTTGGATCTTTATGGCTCGCTGCACTGGAAAGCGATTGTAATAAAGATTGATACCATGTTGAAATTCGCGCACGGGCTATATCAAAACCACCATCGACATACATCGCTCCAATCACGGCTTCCATTGCGCAAGATAAAATAGACAAACGCTCACTACCGCCACTGCGCATTTCACCCGGCCCTAATAATAAATATTTGCCTAACTCAAATTCTTTTGCCAATTCCGCTAACGCATCACGATTCACTAATGTCGCTCGCCAACGGCTTAATTCTCCTTCTGTCGCTTTGGGAAAATACTGATATAAAAGTTCAGCAATCACAAAATTAACGACAGCATCACCTAAAAACTCCAATCGCTCGTTATGATCACCCCCTTTACTACGATGCGTTAAAGCGAGTTTTAATAACTTGGGTTGATGGAAGGTATAATTTAATTTTTTTGTTAATTCATCATTCATATTTCATCTCAATGAACCATCGTTCCTAATCGATTCCATCGAACACCGGTGTTAGCACTATCCCAACTCATCCACACTAACACGGCTTTTCCAACAATATTTTTATCCGGCACAAATCCCCAATAGCGGCTATCGGCACTCTCGTCACGATTATCACCCATCACAAAATACATTCCCGCTGGCACAACAACATCGCGATAATCGCGGCTAGCACGGCTCGTATCGAGGTAGATTTTATGCTTAATACCTAATAAATTTTCTTCTTTTTCGGCTGCTTGCCATTCCGTACCATTTTCATCGCGTGCGGTACTATCTTGCAAAAATGTTTGCGGAATTTTCTGGCCGTTTACATATAATTCTTTATTGATGTAACTGATATGATCGCCCGGCAGGCCAATGACACGTTTGATAAAATCAACCGATGGATTCGGCGGCCAACGAAAAACGATGATGTCGCCGCGTTGCGGTAGATGATCACCATAGACTTTTTTGTGGAGGACCGGTAAACGAACACCATAGTCGTATTTATTCACCAAAATAAAATCACCTGTTAATAACGTCGGTTCCAGTGAACCGGAAGGAATACGAAACGGTTCGAATAAAAAAGCACGTAATAGAAAAACAATCACCAAAATAGGAAAAAAGGAACGTGAGTAATCGATAAGAATCGGCAATTTAACATTTTTTCCTGCTGGTTTGCGTTTCGGCGCAAGAAAAATAATATCATAGAGTGAAATCACGCCGGTGATAATAATGGCGTAGAATAAAATTAATTCGAAGTCAAAATTCATCTGCTTACCCCCTATTTCTTCTCATCAATCTTTAACACAGCAAGAAATGCCTCTTGCGGCACTTCCACATTACCTACTTGTTTCATGCGCCTTTTCCCTTCTTTTTGCTTTTCCAATAATTTACGTTTACGCGTAATATCGCCGCCATAACATTTGGCCGTCACATTTTTACGCATGGCTTTGACCGTTTGACGTGCAATAACATGCCCACCAATCGCTGCTTGCACAGCGACATCAAACATTTGCCGCGGAATGAGTTCTTGCAATTTTTCTGTGATTAAACGACCGCGTGAGGAAGATTGTTCGCGATGCACAATCGAAGCTAAGGCATCGACACGATCGCCGTTAATCAAAATATCGAGTTTGACTAAATCAGCTGTTTGGAAATGGGAGAAGCCATAATCCAATGAAGCATAACCGCGGCTGACTGATTTAAGACGATCAAAAAAATCGAGAACAATTTCACCCATCGGCAATTCGTAGACTAACGCGACTTGATTGCCATGATATAACATACTTTTCTGTGCGCCGCGCCGCTCAACACACAAGGTAATCACATTACCGACGTGGCCTTGTGGAACAAGAATATTCGCTTTGGCAATTGGCTCGCGAATTTCTTGAATTTGATTAATCACGGGTAATTTGGAAGGATTATCAACGTAAATCACTTCATCCTTGGTGGTCAGGACTTCGTAAACGACGGTTGGAGCGGTGGTAATTAACTCCAGTTGATATTCACGTTCCAGCCGCTCTTGCACAATTTCCATGTGCAACATGCCTAAGAAACCGCACCGGAAACCAAAACCTAACGCTTCAGAAGATTCAGGTTCAAAATATAAAGCCGCATCGTTTAAACGTAATTTGCTTAATGCTTCGCGTAAGGCGGGGAAATCATCTGAATGGATGGGGAATAAGCCAGCGTAAACTTGCGGTTTCACTTTTTGAAACCCAGGCAACTCGTCTGTGGCAGGACGATGGGCGTGCGTGATGGTATCACCCACGGGTGCGCCGTTAATGTCTTTAATGCCAGCGATGACATAACCTACTTCGCCAGCGCGTAAAATATCCGTTGCACAACGTTTAGGCGTGAAAACGCCGATGCCAGTGACTTCGTAAGATCGGCCCGTCGACATGACTTGCATTTTTTCGCCTGTTTTTAAGATGCCGTTTTTTACTCGTACCAGTGAGACCACGCCAAGATAAGTATCAAACCAAGAGTCGATGATTAAGGCTTGCAATGGGGCATTGGGATCGCCGATGGGAGCAGGAATATCCGTGATCAATCGCTCGAGCAATTCTTCGATGCCGATTCCTTGCTTGGCACTGATGCGTATGGCGTGCTTGGCTTCTAAGCCAATAATATCTTCGATTTCATGAATGACCCGGTCAGGATCAGCTTGTGGTAAATCAATTTTGTTCAAAACTGGAACAACTTCTAAGCCTTGATCGAGCGCTGTATAACAAACAGCCAAGGTTTGCGCTTCCACCCCTTGGCCCGCATCGACGACGAGCAAAGCCCCTTCACACGCGGCGAGCGATCGAGACACTTCATAAGAAAAATCCACGTGTCCGGGGGTATCAATAAAGTTCAATTGATACGTTTCGCCATTAGACGCTTTATAATACAGCGTCACACTATGTGCCTTGATGGTGATACCGCGCTCCCGCTCCAGATCCATTGAATCCAGCACTTGCGCCTGCATTTCCCGCTCACTTAACCCGCCGCATAGCTGAATCAGACGGTCCGCCAGCGTGGATTTACCATGGTCAATATGAGCAATAATTGAAAAGTTACGAATATTCTGCATAAATAATCTTGGTGTTCTATTTAAGCGGATGATATTAACGTATTTTTAATCAATATACCAATGAGGTTATTTTATGTCCAAATCAACTGAACCCCGTGGAACCCTGGCTATCCAAATCCTGGCGATGCCAGCCCATACAAATGCCAATGGCGATATTTTCGGCGGATGGTTAGTCTCGCACATGGATATGGCTGCTGGCATTGAAGCACGACGGCGGGCGCGCAGCCGAGCGGTGACGGTGGCGATTGATTCGCTGGTGTTCATCAAACCCGTGTACGTGGGCGATACGGTGTGCTGTTATGCGGAATTAATGAAGGTGGGTCGAACGTCGATGCAATTCAAGATTGAAGTGTGGACGCTTGCCTTGCAAGAGGAAGAGCCTAAGAAAGTGGCAGAAGGGTTATTCACTTTTGTCGCGATTGATGAACATGGCCGTCCGCATGCGGTAGAGCGCTAGAATCGGCAATGGATTAATAATTGGCGGTAGTGATCTGCTTCAAGTGAATCACGGAAAACCAGACACGATGCTGCCCAGAATCGATGAGATGGCTGAAAGCGTAATAGACATACCCAGCGTGTCAGCGTGCTATCACCGCGTAATTCGGCAAGATAAGTGGTTTTTGGGGTGCGTACTAACCATTTATCCTCCTGGCAATGGACCATACCGACGATAGCGTGCGGACTCCGTAATAATCCAAACTGCCAAAACAACCATCCGCCATAGCATGACACCACGATCAGCCCGATGAGCTTGATGATGAGCGTAAACGGTAAGCACCATATAATCGCTAAGCTTCCGGCCACCAGCAGTACGAGCAAGCTGAGATAGCAACGGGAGGGTTTAAAGTTGAACGCGGGATTGTGCATGGCAGCGTATGGCTTCTGTTATTTTAGCGAACTTTCCCTCTGCTGGCTTCTCTTGCCCTAATAACCAAGCAAAGAGATCGGTATCAGCGCACTCGAGTAGCTCAACAAAGATTTTCTTTTCTTCTACTGGTAAGCCTGGATACGCTTCTTTTAAAAAATTTCCCAATAAAACATCGAGTTCCAGCATGCCGCGCCGGCAAGCCCAGTGTAGTTTAGTGAGGTGATTGACGATTAGATCGTGTTCCATTTAAGCTTCTCTTTAACATTGCTTGTTATACTATAGATAAACGAAAACGAGGAAAAGAATAATACAATGCCAGACTTAATAGAAGACCTCATTAAACTTTTGAACAAATTAGACCTGAAGCCATTCTCACTGGAAGGTAAAATGGATGTGCAAGTAGCTATTAGCGAATTAGAATTAAAGAAAAAAGATTATGTTGCTGAAAAAAATCAAATTGATTATATTTTGGGGGTCTTAGAAGAGACTTACCTGAATAACAAAGCAAAACAGGCAAAAAACGCCCAACTTGTTCAGGAATACCGCAGCCATCATGGCATCCATCCTAGCAGGAAGCCAGGAAGCTAACCGTAAGAGAGCATTATGCCTATCCACCATATTAAACTTATCGATCGCCGCGATGTCGCGACAGGTACCAAATTATTTATTTTCGAAAAACCCGCTGGTCTTACTTTTAAGCCAGGCCAATATGCCGGTTTTACCCTCATCAATCCTGCTGAAACCGATGCCGCTGGCAACACACGACGTTTTTCACTGTTGAGTATTCCCGATGATGAGCACATCGCCATTGCGATGCGCATCCAGCATTCGGCTTACAAACAGGTGTTAAATGCCCTGCCACTTGGCAGTGAAGTGAAGTTTGCAGGGCCAACGGGGACATTTACCTTGCACGAAGATACCGCCACCCCTGCTGTCTTTATTGCAGGCGGCATTGGTATCACGCCGTTCTATAGCATGATTCGCCATGCCACCCAATGTCATTCTCCGCGGAAGTTGTATTTGTTTTATGGCAATCAGCAACCAGACCATGCGGCGTTCTTGTCGGAATTAAAGCAATTACAACAAGACAACCCTCACTTTCAATTAATTGCGACGGTGGATAAGCCGAATGAGACATGGGAAGGGGAAACGGGATATATCACGCAAGCGATGATTAAAAAATATATTCCGGATATTTTTGAACCGATTTATTACGTTTGTGGCTCACCGGCGATGGTGACAATGGTGCAAGAAATGTTGGCGGAAATGGATATTGATGAAGATAGAATTTGTACGGAAGATTTTCCGGGGTATTAAATTGAATTTTTTATATAATTGTGTATAATGTTATACAAAGGTGTATAAAGAGGTACGCATGGCTATAGCACTTAAAATATCGCCCGCGCTTGATAAACGGTTAACAGCGCTTGCTAAAAAAACCCATCGTTCAAAAAGCTATTTTGCACGTGAAGCGCTTGAAAAATATATTGAAGATTTGGAAGATTACTACCTTGCTATGGCGGTAAAAGAAAACCCAGGTAAGATTTATACTTCGGAAGAAGTAAGGAAAATGTGTGGTCTGGACGATTAAATATACTGAAATTGCCGCCAAGCAAATGAAAAAGTTGGATAAAAAAATAAGTAAACAAATTGATAACTATTTAAATGAACGTGTGGCAAAACAAAAAAATCCTTCCGTATTTGGAAAACCCTTATTACATGACAAAAGTGGATTATGGCGCTATCGCGTCGAGAATTATCGAATTATTTGCGAAATTCAGGATAGTGAATTGATCGTGCTTGTACTGCGGATGGGGCACCGTAAAGAAATTTATATGGATAAGTAAAACAAATATATAATAATGAACAGTTTTTACTTGAAAAATAACTATGGTCTGCTAAAATGACCATATAGGGGGTATTTATGACTCAAGTAAACATCCATATTGCAAAAGCGCATTTATCTGAATTAATCCAAAAAGCCATGTTAGGCGAAGAAATTATTATAGCGAAGGACAATAAGCCCGTTGCCAAGC
>SCTP01000297.1 GCA_004322325.1 Gammaproteobacteria bacterium
AAAAACGCTTTACCTATCAAATCAAAAATATTCTCTGACCCATTACCAAGCGTAATTTGCTCGGGCAAGACATTTAAAAAATGACTCAAGGCCATTTTTAATTCATGGCCGTGGCTATCTGGATAATGGTGACTGCTGATTAATGCTTGCTGCGCTGCTGCCAAGGCTAATGGACTGGGTCCTAACGGATTTTCATTGTTGGCTAATTTAATCATGCTTCGATAAACTTTCCTGCGCGCGAAGTTTTTTTGCAATGCGATCGAGCAGGCCATTGACAAATTTATACCCCTCTACTGAGCCAAATTTCTTCGTCAATTCCAGTGCTTCATTGATGACTACTCGATAAGGTACATCAGGACGTTTCATTAATTCATAAATTGCTAACCGTAGCACCGTCAGTTCAATCGGATCAATCTCCTGAATGCTGCGCCCTAAAAAAGGCAGCATTTCTTTATCTAAATGGGATTGATGTTCCGGTATGCCATGAATTAATTCTTTGAAATAATCGAGATCTAATTTTTTATCGATATGATAATGTAAAAACTCATTTTCAATGTCATTCACCGGCGTACCCGCTATGTGCCATTGATACATCGCCTGCAAGGCATAACGCCGTGCATTACGTCGCGCAATGGGGTTGACGCCGTTAGGATTTTCGTGTTGTGTTGGATTTTGTTTTTCGTTTGGCATGTTGTGTTAGTCTTCTAATTTCTCTGTGAAATTCATCAATATCTTGAAAGCAACGATAGACAGAAGCGAATCTGACATAAGCGACTTGGTCCAGCTGATGCAATTCTTCCATTACCCATTCACCCATTTGCGACGAAGGAATCTCCCGCTCACCGCTCGTCATGGCTTTACGCATAATACGCGCAATCGCCGTTTCGATTTGCTCGGTACTCACCGGCCGTTTTTCCAGTGCCCGCAGCATACCTGCACGCAATTTTTCCTCGCTAAAAGGGGCGCGTCGTCCATCCCGTTTAATAATGCGGGGTAGGGTTAATTCAGCCGTTTCGTATGTCGTGAAACGCTCTTTGCAATCCGGGCATTCACGCCGCCTGCGCGTTTGATTCCCCTCTCGGATCAAGCGCGAGTCGATTACTTTTGTATCGTCTGCATTGCAAAATGGGCAGTACATCGTTCTTCAAGGTTCAATTACCGATGTGCAAAGTTTATCCGATATGGAGGGGAAAGAACAGAAAAAAAATCAAAAGATTAAGAGTCAAGCTTGCCTCTGTAACATATACCCCGTTAACTCCCGCAACAACTGCGCCCTATCCCCAAGATAGTTAATCGCCATCAATGCCTCTTGATACAATATCTGAACCTTGTCTTTCGCCTGGTCCAAACCCAGGATTTTAGGATAAGTGACTTTGTTATTAATTTGGTCAATTCCCTGCTGCTTTCCCAGTAATTCCGTGCTGGTTTCAATATCCAGCACATCATCCTGAATCTGAAACGCTAGCCCAATACAATCGCCAAATTCTTTCAAAGCACGTTGATGGATTTCATCATCGTTATCAGAAGCCAAGCGGCCTAGCTCTATGCAAGCGGAAAGTAGGGCGCCGGTTTTTAATCGATAAATATCCAACAACAGGTCTGTCGACAGCGTAGGATCATTCATCACCGTAATATCCAACGCTTGCCCCGCCGCCATGCCAAAAGGACCGCAGGCTTTGCTTAACACAGCCATCATTTGTAAGCGCTTTTCCGCGGGTAAGCGAGCAGGATGGCTAGAAATGATTTGCATGGTTAAGGTATGCAAGGCATCACCCGTCAATACCGCCATGCCTTCATTGTAAACTTTATGACAAGTAGGTTTGCCACGGCGTAAATCTGCATTATCCATGCAGGGTAAATCATCATGAATGAGGGAGTACGTATGAATCAATTCGACCGCGCAAGCAGGAATATCCAGATTTTCTAGCGGTGCATTGAAGATACTGCCCGTCGCATAAATTAAAAGGGGTCGTATGCGTTTTCCGCCATTAAATAAGGTATATTCCATCGCCGTTTTTAGCTCAAGCGAGGGAATAGCTTGCAGGTATTGCGTAAATACCCGCTCAATCCGATCATTCACTTTTTCCATTAACGCCTGCATCGTCTTCGCCATAAGCGGTTAAGCTTTCTTGATTATTTTGTTGGACCAGTATTTGGACTTTTTGCTCTGCTTCTTTCAATATCTTCTGGCAATGTTTAATCAACACAATGCCGCGCTCAAATTGCGTGAGCGATTGTTCCAGCGTTAAATCGCTATGTTCCATTTTATCGATCAATTCTGAAATCTCAGCGAGTGAGGCTTCCAGATTGGGTAATTGATTGGCCTTTTGTGTCACAACTATGCCTCCCTTAGGTTTGGCTCGAGAAAAGGTAGCCTAAATTTAATATGGATGCAATGTGCTATTGCCCTTGCGCCAGCGTAAAGCCTAATTGGCCATCAAATGTATAAAGATTTTCCGTCTTAATCACCTCTAGCCCCATTGCGTTTAACTGCGAGAGTAGGGCCAGAATATCTTCCTGACGAACGGCTTTTAGCTGTTTCACGTCCTGGCTAGCCTGGAATCGGCAACAGCAGTGGCGTACGTAGGGAGCTTCGATAGTACTGTTGGGCCATATTTTTAAACCGCGGCTCGTAATCACAATTAATTGCAGCGGGCTATTAATCGCAGCTAGCTTGCTAGCTAATTCCTCTGCGGGGATATCTGTCGGATTATCAATAAAAACATCCACGCCCACGAGTGATTTCTGACTGCGCACTTGCGGTCTCCCGCCATAGCATTCGATTTTCGTATACGCGCCTGGCTGATAGTCTGCTGGCTTGAAATGCGATGGTTTCTGTCCGAGACGGGCAATGACAGCTTCGGCAAATTCCTGCGTTCCCACTTTTTGCTTGCTATGTTCAGCTGAATAAATATCTGCGGTATGAATGCCATCTTCTATCGTTTTTAGCCACGCGTTTTCAATCGTGGTTGCCACCAATGGCTGATTGATATGCACGAGCATTTGTACCGCTGCGTTCAACAAGCCAGAGGGATTCGCGATATTTTTACCGGCAATATCAGGTGCTGAACCGTGAATCGCTTCAAACATCGCCATCTGGTTGCCGATATTAGCGGATCCGGCTAAACCGACAGAGCCAGCGACTTGTGCCGCGACATCAGAAATAATATCCCCATATAAATTTAACGTGACAATGACATCAAAACGCTCCGGCTGACAGGCAATTAAAGCTGTCCCAATGTCGACAATCAGATGTTCATGAGCGATGGTAGGATAGTCCGCAGCAATTTCATTGAAAACACGATGAAATAAACCATCCGTCATTTTCATGATGTTATCTTTACTCAGACACGTCACTTTTTTGCGATTAAACTTTTGCGCGTATTCAAACGCATAACGAATGATTTGTTCGCAACCTGGCCGGCTGACGAGTTTTAAACATTGATACACTTCATCGGTTTGACGATGCTCAATGCCGGCATATAAATCTTCTTCATTTTCACGCACGATGACTAAATCAATATTGGAACACGCATTCGCCACATACGGGGCATAGGAAATACACGGACGGACATTGGCAAATAAGCTCATGGTTTTGCGAAGAGTGACATTTAAACTTTTATACCCGCCGCCTTGAGGCGTGGTGATAGGACCTTTCAGTAATACTTTGGTACGTTTTAACGCTTCCCAAGCCGTATCAGGAATTCCTGACGTATAACCTTGCAAATACATTTTTTCGCCAACTTCAATGACAACTGGTTCGATCTGTGCTTCGGCTGCTTCAAGAATACGCATCGTGGCCTGCATAATTTCCGGGCCAATACCATCACCGTAAGCAATGGCAATAGGGGTTTTGATGGTCATGAGATCACTCCTCTCATTAACATTTTTATTTTATTGGACTAACTGCGCGACAACTTTTTCCATCTTCATCGACCGAGAACCTTTGACTAATATCGTGGTTTGGTTATACAAAAATGGCTTCAGCGCAGTCACTAATTTTTCTTGTTCACTGAAATGATACGCTCCCTCGCCAAATGCTTGGGCTGTGTGAGCACTTAATTCACCATAGGTGAAGAGATAATCAACACCTGCTTGACGAATGCGTTCACCGGCGGAGTAATGGAGTGAAGTGGCTTCTTCACCTAATTCTTTCATATCACCTAAAACGAGAATTTTCTTACCAGCAAATGCAACCAGTGTTTCGACGGCTGCTTGTAAAGAAAAAGGGTTCGCATTATACGTATCATCAATCACATTCACCCCGTTCGCCAGCGTGTGCATTTGTAATCGCCCGGGGGCGGGGGTCACGGTTTCCAAGCCTGCTTGAATGGCAGCGAGATCAATCCCCACGGCTAAGGTCGCTGCAGTGGCAGCTAACATATTTAAGACGTTGTGTTTACCTAATAAAGGCAAGTGAATATCAATATGACCTTGGGGGGTGCGCAAGGTGTGTTCAGTGATACTCACATCTGCATCAGGATGAAAACCAAAGGTTAAAAAAGGACGTTGTCCGATTTGTTCGCGCCAAAAGGGAAAAAAGGCGTCGTCGCGATTGAGAATGGCGGTGCCATCAGGGGGTAAACCAAGGAAAATTTCCGATTTGGCTCGGGCAACACCCGCTATATTACCCACGCCTTCAAGATGCGCTGCCGCCGCATTCGTGATGACGGCGACTTGAGGATGGGTGAGTTGGGTGAGGTAGGCAATTTCACCGAAATGGTTCATCCCCATTTCAAGGGCAGCATAGCGATGGTTTGGACTTAAGCGCGATAGCATCATCGGCAAACCCCAGTGATTGTTCAAGTTTCCTTGCGTTGCCAGCACGTGTTTTTCATCACCTTGGCAAGCTGCTTTAAAGATAGCGGCTACCATATTCTTGAGCGTGGTCTTGCCATTGCTGCCGGTAATCGCCACGATGGGCAAGGTAAATTGCTTCCGCCAGGCAGCGCCCAATTGACCCAAGGCTTTTGTCGTGTCTTTTACCTGGATTTGCGGCAAGGGTGAGTCAACGACCCGGCTGACGAGAGCAGCGGCAGCGCCTTTTTGCTGGGCTTCTGCGATGAAATCATGCCCGTCTACGCGATCCCCTTTGATGGCGATAAATAAGTTGCCTGGCTGCAAGGTACGGGAATCGATGCTGAGGCCGCAAAAATTGTTGTCAGCAGCGAGTGGCGAGGCCCCAAGAAGGGAGGCTGCTTGTGCGAGAGTCATGGTGATCATCGGGCAAAAGTCCATATAAAAAATTCATTGAGGCGTATAATATCACTTTATCTATTGAGAGGTGAATCCATGACGATCGCCATTATTTCTCATCCTGATTGCGTTCTCCATCGTGCGACGGAAGGTCATCCGGAGCGGCCTGAGCGTGTGCAAGTCATTCAGGAAGCGTTAGCACGTTATTCTTTCCAAGCACCTGTCCAATTTTTAGAAGCACCGCTAGCCGCCCGTGAGCACTTGATTCGGCCGCATGATGAAGCTTACGTCGATTGGATTATTTCCATCGCACCAAAGGATGAAGGGTTGATTGGCATTGATGCGGATACTTATATGAATCCGTACACCTTAAATGCGGCTTTTCATGCTGCTGGTGCCGTGATATTAGCCGTTGATTTAGTCATGCAAGATAAGGCGCAAGCGGTGTTTTGTAACGTTCGTCCGCCGGGTCATCATGCGGAACGCGAGAAAGCGATGGGATTTTGTTTTTTCAATAATGTGGCGGTGGGTGCGCATTACGCGATAGAAAAATATCATCTTGAACGCATCGTGATTATTGATTTTGACGTACATCACGGCAATGGGACGCAGAACATCTTTCAACAGGATAAACGAATCATGTATTGCTCGAGTTTTCAGCACCCTTTTTACCCGGGTTTTGATGAAGAAATGGATAGCCCACATATTTTAGGCGTACCTTTACCGGCCGGCACGATGGGCGATACGTTTCGTGAACGTGTACAAGCGGCGTGGTTTGATAAGATTGCTGCTTTTCAGCCGCAGCTCATCTTTTTTTCTGCAGGTTTTGATGCGCATGCAAATGATCCGCTGGCTGAGTTAAACCTAACAGTTGCCGATTATGTTTGGCTGACGGCGCAGATGGCTAAAATCGCTAAAGTTCATTGCGGTGGTAAGATGATTTCTGTCCTTGAAGGCGGTTACAACTTAGAGGTATTGGCTGAATGCGTTCCTGCGCATGTGAATGCCATGGTGATTTAAACCGTATAAGGGCCTCTTTTTAAACGCCGGACAGCACAGAATGCTCTGCCGATAAATAATCCCGTGAGTAAGCCATAGAGTAAGAACATGCCCATCATCCATTTAGGTTGCTGGAGAATGGTAGGATCGAGAGCGATTTCATAACCGGTATAATATCTAGCAGCAAAAAGCAGCATCAGAAGGATTAATAAGCCCCACGTGCCCGGCAGATATAATTTATTTTCATTCGGCACCGCTTTTATCTTCATGAGCTGAAATTGGATACAGCCAACCGCGATTCCTATCAACGTTGTCCCCAGCCACAGGGCGATATTCGTGGGGGTGAAGGAGATATTGACGAAGAAATTAAGGAGAGAAGTAAAGATAAAAATCACGGGCAAGACAAGAAAACTGCGGATATGGACGACGCGTCCCTTGGTAGCGGCATAGCCCATGCGGATTAAGATAATAAAAACCAGATAAACCCACCATGGCGTATCAGCGATTGATTCCCAGATTGAGTTAGTCATACCAACCTCATGTTCACTGGGCGATAGTGGTTTCGAACCACTGACCCCTACCGTGTGAAGGTAGTGCTCTCCCGCTGAGCTAATCGCCCGATCAATAGACCGGCCATTTTAGGGTGGGTGAGGGGAAAGGTCAATTCGTTTTAAATTCTGTTACAATGTTGCCCTTTTGATGATAATTAAAAAACAACAGGCGATTATTATGGTTCGTACACGATTTGCACCCAGTCCCACTGGCTATTTACACATTGGCGGTGCGCGTACCGCTTTATATTGCTGGCTGTATGCGCGAAAGACAAAAGGCACGTTTATTTTGCGTATTGAAGATACGGATCTTGAACGGTCTACACAAGAATCCGTGCAGGCGATTTTAGACGGAATGGCATGGTTGAATTTGGATTATGACGAAGGGCCGTTTTATCAGACCAAGCGGTTTGATCGCTATCATGACGTGATCCAGCAAATGTTGGCAGAAGGGAAGGCGTATCGTTGTTATTGCTCCAAAGAACGTTTGGAAGCCTTGCGTGAAGCGCAAATGGCGAAGAAAGAAAAGCCGCGTTATGACGGTTTGTGTCGCCATCGAGCTGAGACAGGGGAAGGAAGTTTTTGTGTGCGGTTTAAAAATCCGACGGAAGGTGTGGTTGAGTTTGATGATTTAGTACGCGGTAAGCTCACTTTTGCCAATACAGAATTAGATGATTTAATCATTGCACGTACAGATGGCACACCTACGTATAATTTTACCGTCGTAGTGGATGATTTAGACATGAAGATCACCCATGTGATTCGGGGTGATGATCACATCAACAATACACCGCGTCAGATAAACATCCTACGTGCGCTTGGCGGTACACCGCCGCTTTATGCGCATCTGCCGATGATTTTAGGTAGTGATGGCAAGCGTCTTTCTAAGCGCCATGGAGCGGTGGGGGTGATGCAGTATCGGGAAGAAGGCTTTTTGCCAGAAGCCTTATTGAATTACCTGGTGAGACTAGGTTGGTCGCATGGTGATCAGGAAATTTTTTCGCTCGACGAATTAATCCAATATTTTGAGATAGAAGACATCAATCGTGCGCCGGCTGCCTTCAATCCAGAAAAATTACTTTGGTTAAATCAGCACTACATCAAAACCAGTGATCCAGCGCATGTGGCGAAAGAATTAGTATGGCACATGGATAAGCTGGGGATTGATACGAGTAATGGACCCGCCTTGGTCGACGTGATTCGCGCACAAGGGGAGCGGACGAAGACATTGCGGGAAATGGCTGAACGTAGTCGTTATTTTTATGATGATGTGGTGCTGGGTGAGGAGACAAAAGTGCATTTCCCAGCGGAGCTGATGCCCGCTTTGAGCATGGTAAGAGACCGATTAGCGGCACTGCCGGAATGGACGAAAGAAGCCATTCACGAAGCCCTGGTCAGTACAGCGGAAGCGCAGGGGTTAAAATTGGGTAAAATAGCACCAGCTGTGCGAGTAGCGATGACGGGTGGGACCGTTTCTCCCCCTATTGATGTCACTATTTTGCTCATTGGAAGGGATCGAGTGATAGAAAGATTAAATAAAGTGGTTTTTTAGGTTGACAAACAAAGACTTGCTACCTAGAATCGCGATTCTCGTAAGCCATTACGGGGCTATAGCTCAGCTGGGAGAGCGCTTGCATGGCATGCAAGAGGTCGCCGGTTCGATCCCGGCTAGCTCCAGTGACGTCAAAGTACGTCCCCATCGTCTAGAGGCCTAGGACATCGCCCTTTCACGGCGGTAACCGGGGTTCGAATCCCCGTGGGGACGCTTGATTATCATTAAATCCTAAGTCGTTTTCATACTATAATTAAAGTCCTAATTGAGCAGAGGTCCGCATGACAGTCCGAGCAATTGATGTTGCAGATTATATTTTGCAAAAGCATGGCACGATGTCTGCCATGAAGCTGCAAAAGCTTGTTTATTATGCCCAAGCTTGGCATCTTGTTTGGGAAGATAAGGAGCTATTTGCTGAAGAAATTCAGGCGTGGGCGAGTGGTCCGGTTGTTCCTGATCTTTATAATCGCCATCATGGTTCGTTTAGTCTTTCACCTGGGTTTTTTAAAGGGGACATTTCATGCCTTACAGATAAAAGTAAGGATGTGATTGATCGTGTTCTAAAGTTTTATGGAAATAAAGATGCGCAATGGTTAAGTGATCTGACACACCTGGAAGAACCTTGGAAGAATGCTCGCATTGGGTTAACTGATGGCGAACGTGGTAGCAGTGTGATATCAGCTGAATCAATGGCAGAATATTATAGTAGTATCTAAATGGCTAAAAATAAAAATCCTAGTGCCGCTTACAATCCGATCAGTAGACAGCCTCGTATAAGCTATGAGCCAAATAATGGCCAGAAGATTCTTGCTAAAGAAAATCCTGGCTCGACTGATCATCAAACTCCTGCATGGCAATTTCATCGTTGTGATGATGAGCATTCTTTGTGGGGCTGGTCAAAGCTCAAGGATAATGAATTTCTTGAGTTA
>SCTP01000298.1 GCA_004322325.1 Gammaproteobacteria bacterium
ATTTAATTGCGGAATTAATGAAACAAGCAATTGAAGAACATGAGCGCCAACAACAACGCTCGCAAGCCATTGAAGCGTTGCTTAAATTACGCAAAAAACAAAAACCTATCTCTAATAAAGCAATTCGCGCTGCTCGCCATCGTGGCCGACCATGAAATCCTTAGTCATCGATGCTAATGTTATTGTGAAATGGATATTTCCTGAACGAAAAGACGAAGAGCATTTACCGCAAGCCTTATATTTGTTAAGCGCTATCAAGCAAGGTATGGTTAAAATATTTCAACCTTCTCATTGGCTAGTAGAAGTTGCTTCTGTCGTGGTCCGTTTACAGCCTAAAGTTGCAAAAGATGCCATCAACATATTGGGCGCTCTACAATTTCCAATTATGGACAATCCTGAAATTTTCTATATTGCCTGCCAGTTAGCTGAACGCTATAACCATCATTTATTTGATACACTTTACCATGCTGTTGCGCTTCACCAAGAAAACGCACAATTTATTACCGCCGACGAAAAATATTATCGAAAAGCCTCAAAAGAAGGAGCGATTATCCGTTTAGCTGACTTTTCTATTTTTGATGATTAACATAAAATAACAATCTGATCACACCAGGTTACTATAAAAATGCCATTTAAACTTTATACACATCAAGATTCAGCAAACGGACGCAAAGTATTAGCAATTTCTTATCATTTAAATCTTGAGCCTGAAATAATAAAAGTTAATATCTATCAGGGAGAGGGTCAAAAGCCTGATTATTTAAAAATAAATCCGTTTGGGAAAATTCCAACGCTTATTGAAGATCATTTTATTTTGTGGGAGTCCAATGCCATCTTGCAATATATTGCTGAAAAGCATGGTCACTTTAAGCTGAGTTCGGATGATTCTGAAAAGAGAGCCGATATTGCACGATGGCTTTTCTGGGAATCTTCGCATTGGCAACCTGCGATCAGCGCCGTTTTAGCTCCTGCTGTTGGCCATCATTTATTGCCGAATTTATTTCCTCAACCTTCTGAAAATCCAAACTGGAACCATCCTGAATTTAAGCACTGGGCAACTTACTTAAACACCCATCTTATACAACACGATTTTCTATCAAACAACACACTTACTATTGCTGATTTTTCTGTCGCTGCAATGATGACTTATTTTCGTTTTGCAAAATTTCCTTTTGATAAATTTCCTGCCCTGAAAGATTGGTATGAACGCATTGAAGCACTGGATGCGTGGAAGCAATCGGAATCTAAACTTTGGGCTGTTGTGTGAAAAAAATTAATATCTGCATTTAGTCGTCATGTCCGCCTCTCGCGCTGCTCGTCATCGTGGCTAGCCATGAAATCTTTAAATTTATATTATAGAACAACCCACCTTTCTTCTAGCAGCTGACTCTCCAACATCATTGTTCGCTTCATTATTATTGTTATTATTTATCTCATTTAAAAATGCACGTCCTCCTGTCCTCATTCTTAGCTTATAGGAGGGAATAGATGTACTTCGCAGAGAAATAACCGCACTTCCAACAAGGTCAAGACCAGAATTCATTAAATGTATAGCACCAATTTCTCGTGTTACCAATTTTTGCACTCTATCTTGATAATATTCTAGAGGCGTCATTTCCAACGCTGAGGAATAGAACATCATGCTACTTGGCATCTTATTAACATTGAGTGTTTTTTTATTTTCAAACAATGCTTTCATAGCTGTCACAAAATGTGGCACACATCTTGCGTTATCACTAAAGCTTCGATAAAAAGGGCAAGCAAACCCTTCCTCACCAATTTGAAAAATATTTTTACCTTCTACTCTTTTACAAAAAATCTTACTTGCATATAATGATAACGTAATCATCGCTATTTTTAGCGTGTTATCTATCATAACTTCTTTAGCAATATTCTTTCTGCCACTCAAATAAACTTGTATAGTTTTCAATAAATTATCTTCAATTTTATCAGCATCTGCCAAAGTATAGGGGTTTTTAAAGGTAGCTTCTTTCATTTGTTGATAAGTGTTTTCATCCCCAAAAATTCGAAGCGAGACAGGTGTGACTCCATTTTTTTCATGCCCTATATATTCCGAAACAATATGGTTTGTGTGAGAGAGAACACCTGGTAACTGAGTTAATTTTCTCAGTGGATTCGTTTTGCCTTCTACTTTATATTTTACTTCAGCCGCATAACGTAATTTTTCATTGATCTGATCTTCATTGCCAAATACTTGTGGATGCACGATGCCACGCAACCCACCACTACCAACAAAATTTTCCGTTTCAGGGTATCTTTGTTGTAAAGAATTAAAATCTTTCACTTCTTCATATTGAATCTCAATTCCTATTGAAATAGCATAATCACGTAATTTTTTTCAAGATCACTGATAATGACTTTTGCAGGCACACTATCCAGCAACTCACCAAATCCGTTACTTCTATCCATTTTTCCAAAAGCGGTGTAATCCACATACATCGCGTGGTTACGAGTAGGCTCAGGATACTTTTCAAACATCAATATGTTTTTATCGGGAGAGGTTAATTTTAATTGAATAGCACCTAATAAACCTATTGGCCCTGCACCGATAAAAATAATATCTGGATTCATAAAATATCCTTTTTACTGTAATTCATAGAAAAAATACTGAGAGCGATACTATCATAGTCTTAAGTTATTTATCTATTAAAAAATGAGTTACGTTTATGAATAAATTATTGTTTTATTATATTTGACTCCCTTGATCTGATAGTACAATATATCCACACAAAAAAGGACAACCCATGACAATATTAGAACCCAACATTATATTGTTAATTTTCTTATTTCTTGGTGGCTTATTTGCTGGCACGGTTGATGCAATTGCTGGCGGAGGAGGCTTAATCAGCCTTCCGCTATTAATTAGCTTCGGGTTACCTCCGCATATTGCATTAGGCACCAATAAGCTCCAAGCATCTGCCGGAACATTTGTCGCCACTTATAATTATTTCAAAAACGGATTAATTTCGCTTAACGTTGTTTTAAAAGGACTATTATTCGGATTCCTCGGCGCAACAAGCGGCGCCATGGCTGCGCAATTTCTCGATTCTGGCATTCTGCAAAAATTACTGCCTTTTCTTATGGTTATCATTTTTATTTATAGCCTCTACATTCCAAAATTAGGATTACATGATAGCCACCAAAAAATGCCAGAAAATATTTTTTATATACTATTTGGCTTTATATTAGGATTTTATGATGGCTTCCTAGGACCAGCAGTAGGCTCCATCTGGGTCATCACGCTCGTTTATTTCTTAGGCTACAATATGGCAAAAGCCACTGCTTATACAAAATTATTTAATTTGAAGAGCAATATTATTGCCTTTACTTGTTTTGCTCTCGGCCATAATGTGAATTATAAATGGGGAATTGCTATGATCGCTGGCCAATTAATCGGTGGAAAATTAGGTTCCAGTCTTGTAATTAAAAAAGGCGCTCAATTGGTACGGCCTATCTTTCTCGTCGTCGTAAGCATCACAATCATCGTCATGGTTTATAAAAGCTGGATACTTCGCCAATAATTAATGCGGATTCTCTAAACTCAACACCCCTGAGTTATAATCATACGCAAACAACTCTGCATACCGTCCCCATTCAATCATCGTCCGCAACACCCGTTCCGCCTCACTTTCTGATAAATAATCCTCAAGCAACGAGAGAAAATTCTCTTCCAACGCCCGATGCCGCGGGTGGCGAATCAATTGATCGTAAATATATCGCGCCAATGGCACATACTTTTTCAAATGAATCGAAAACATTTTTTTTCGCTCTAAAATATCTGCCTCAGCAAATAGCTTCCCTTCTTCCGTAATCGTGATATCACCTTTCGATACTTTTGCAAAACGCAAAATTTCTAATAATTCCGTCAGCGGAAATAAATCATCAATATCCATCATTAATGTTTCGGCCACATCTGGCAAATCCATTTTACCTTGATGCTCCGGCGCATTTAAAATTTCTAATAACCCTGTCACTTCCGCTACACCTGCTTCCGGTAAGCGATAACCAATATCAATCACACCTTGCTGCAACTTTTCTTCTTGCGGCAGCGTTGTCATCAACGTATACACACGGTCTACCTGATTACGAAACCGCGGGTCTAAATCACTACGCGGCATCGGTAAGGTGATTTTTAAATCCGAACGAATCGAACCGGGATTACTGCTGAAAATAATCACACGATCAGCAATCGCAATTGCTTCTTCAATACTATGCGTGACAAATAAAATGGCATTTAAACCCGTTTTTTTACTTTGCCATAAATCAATTAAGTCGCTTTTTAAATTGTCTGCTGTTAACACATCTAATGCAGAAAAAGGTTCGTCCATCAATAAAATATCCGGATTCACCACCAGCGCACGCGCAAAACCAACGCGCTGCCGCATGCCACCAGACAATTCTTTCGGTAAAGCCGATTCGAAACCATCAAGACCAATCATATCAATAGCTTTAAGCGCACGCTCGCGACGCTCCTCGCGATCAACCCCTTGCGCTTCTAAGCCTAATTCTACATTTTGTAAAACTGTAAGCCACGGTAATAAAGCAAATGTTTGAAATACCATCGAGATGCCACGTACCGGTTGGGAAACCGGTTTGCCGCGATAATAAATCGTGCCATCACTAGGCGCAATTAAACCAGCAATAATACGCATTAATGTCGACTTGCCAGAACCCGATTTACCAAGCACCGCAACAATTTCGCCTTCGTACATTTTGAAATTAATGTTGTCTAACACCAATAATTCTTGGCGATCCCCTTTTCGAAACGATTTTTCTACATTCACCAACTCAATAATCGGTTCAGACATGTCTTACTCCAACGAAAATCGATTTCCAGCATACACATAAAGCGGCCGCCAGATGAGTCGATTAAAAATAAGTACCAATACACACATCACGCCAATTCCCAATGCCGTATGGGAAAAATTCCCGGCCGTGGTATATTCCGTAATATAAGCGCCTAAGCCCGTTGCGACCAATGTTTCTTTACCCCAACTCGCTACTTCCGCCACAATGCTCGCATTCCATGCACCGCCTGCTGCTGTGATGGCGCCAGTCATGTAGTAAGGGAAAATGCCAGGGAGCAATAAGCGGCTCCAGCGTAACCAGCCCACCACCCCTAAATTGTCTACCACTTGTAACAACTCTTTTGGCAACGTCGAAGCCCCAGCGATGACGTTAAATAAGATGTACCATTGCGCCCCTAAAATCATCAGGGGTGTGAGCCAAATGTTTGGGTTGAGATGATAATAAACAATAAAGACAACAATAAAAGGATAAATAAGATTCGCCGGGAAAGCCGCGAGAATTTGCGCAATAGGCTGAGCAATTTGCGCCACCTTCGGC
>SCTP01000299.1 GCA_004322325.1 Gammaproteobacteria bacterium
ATAATACTCAGTTTATTCCGATCGCTATCGATGAAATAGTCTTTTTAGGGGATATTCCTGAAGAATGTTATGTTTATACGCAAGCTAAAAATTTAGCCAATGCAAATAATGAAATAGCTAAATTTGACGCAAGAGTCGTTAATAAAGAGGGTAAAGTCATTGTTCATATCAAAGGTTTAACTTTACGTAATTTAACATCAACCAAAAACATCGCTGTTGTTAAATCCGACCAAGTAGAAGATTTATTAAAAGAGCGCCTGTCTGCATCAATAGGGTTGCCACCTGCTCAAATTGAATCGGATGTTGAGTTAGAGCATTATGGAATCAACTCAGTCATGATTGTCGATTTAAATCGAGTTTTGGGCGAGATCTTTGGCAATCTATCTAAGACTTTATTTTTTGAGTATAAAAATATTAAAGATCTGGCGCAGTACTTTATCGCTAATCATCAGCATGTTTTAAATAAAATATTATCTGTTAATAACCAAGTGCAAGCTACTGTTAGGCATGAAAAGAAAAACGATCAAGATGTATTTGTTTATGATACCAACGAGGAAGATATTGCCATTATTGGAGTTGGCGGACGCTATCCTCAGGCGCAATCTTTGGTAGAGTTCTGGGATAACTTAAAAGCAGGTAAAGATAGTATCACGGATATGCCTAAGTGGCGCTTTGATTATGATAAATTCTTGCTTTCAACTCGCTGGGGAGGTTTTATCGATGATATCGATAAATTTGACCCACAGTTTTTTAATATTTCCCCACGGGAAGCAGCACTGATTGATCCTCAAGAACGATTATTTCTAGAAGTGGCATGGGAAACAATTGAAAATGCTGGTTACAACCAAGAATCATTGAGAGATCGTTCTATTGGCGTGTTTGTGGGTGCGTTGTGGCAATCTTATCTCACTGTGGCGGCAGAACAAACAGCCATAGGAAATCCTCAGATGCCAAGCGGGCTGTTATATAATATTCCCAACCGCGTTTCGTTTTTCTTTGATTGGTCTGGGCCCAGTTTAGCGATTGATACCGCTTGCTCTAGTTCATTATCAGCATTACATTTTGCATGTGAAAGTGTTAAGCGCGGCGAGTGTGAAAGCGCATTAGTGGGTGGAGTTAATTTATCATTTTCCGCCAGTAAATACTTATGGCTTGCCAATAATAATTTTCTATCTTCAGATGGTAAGTGCCGTAGCTTTGGTAGTGACGGCGATGGCTATGTGCCGGGAGAAGGCGTTGGCGCTGTTTACATTAAAAAGTTAAGTGCAGCTATTCGAGATAATGATAATATCTTAGCGGTTATCAAGGCCACCTCAGTTAATCATGGCGGCAAGACAAACGGCTATACAGTACCTAATCCTAATAGACAAGCTGACTTAATCATGAATTCGATCGATAAAAGTAAGGTATCGATTGATAGAATTACTTATATCGAAGCGCATGGTACGGGGACTTCACTGGGTGATCCCATTGAAATATCAGGCATTAATAAAGCTTTTTCCAAGTATTCTGATAAACATCATCGATGTGCCATTGGTTCTGTAAAATCAAATATTGGCCATTTGGAGGCTGCTGCTGGAATCGCTGGCTTAACCAAAATACTATTGCAAATGAAATACAAGAAATTGGTGCCATCACTGCATGCATCCAATCTTAATCCAAATATTGATTTCGAACATTCTTCGTTGAAAGTACAAACAGAATTAAGTGCATGGGAGAAATTGGATAGTGGAAATTGTGCGATGATATCTTCATTTGGTGCGGGTGGAAGTAATGCTCATGTGATCGTGGAAGAATACAGAGGGAATGGTATTGTTAATTCTGCACACTCTACGGATCACTTTATACTGCCACTTTCTGCGAATGATACTGAACGACTACAAGCCTACGTCAAAAAAATATTACATTTTCTAGAAATTTATTTAGATGAAGAAATGAGTGCTAAAGGTTATTTGAATAGCGCTTCTTATTTAAGAGATTTCACTTATACTTTCCAAGTTGCTCGTCGGCAAATGAATGAGCGATTGGTAATTATCGCAAAAAACCTAGGTGAACTAAAAAGTAAGCTTAATCATTATTTAGATTCACCTAATACGAAATTAGATGGGATTCATTCTGGTAATATAAAAGATGGACAAGGCATACTTAAATTACTCTCTTCTGATGAACAACTGACTAAAGTATTTGATAGCTGGATTACCAATAGAAGCTATGCAAAAATTGCAGAGATTTGGATTGGTGGAATCACTATTAATTGGGAGTTATTGTATGCTTCGAATGAATGTAAACGCATTGAAGTTCCTACTTATCCTTTCAAAAAAGAGAGATTTTGGATCAAAGAAATAGCACCTATGAATAATAATAATCAGCCAAAATTACATCCGTTACTTCATCAAAATACATCAGATCTATTTGAGCAGAAATACAGTTCATCATTTGAAACAAATGATCTTTTTTTGATGAAATCAAAAATACTGCCTAATATCGTCTCGTTAGAGCTGGTTAATGAGGCGATTAAGCAGGCGACCAGAAAAACGG
>SCTP01000300.1 GCA_004322325.1 Gammaproteobacteria bacterium
GCAAAGCTCAAAGCTTGGCCTGCTGATGCCATGCCAAATATAAACAAAAATACTGATATACCCATTAACGAATTTGAAAAGAGGATTGTAGGAAATACTATTAGCCCCAAAAATGCTGAGAAAAATATGCAAATTTTCCTTTTGTTAATATAACTAGACCACATTCCAATTAGAATGCTCCCTATCCCTGAACCTATCCAAGATATTGCTATCAACTTACTTGCATTTTCTACAGATAAATTGAGTGTTGATTTTAGAAGCATAATTCCCCATAGGCTTGAAAAAGAATAAAACGGTGCCCATAGGAACATGGCATATAATGCGATTAACCAGTTTACTTTATTAAGTAGAACTTCTTTAAGTTTTTGAATTGCTTTTAGTATATATTCCTTGTGGGAGGAATCATAAGCTGAGTTTTTCATAAATAAAAATGTGAAAATTATAACACTTATCGGTATTATTGCTAACATCAGGATTGATGTGCGCCATCCATATATATCAGAAACAATTGATAAAGGTAATTGACCACAGATTGAGCCGATATTGCCTGCAAATTGAGCTATGCCTACTAATATTGGTAAGTATGTCACTGAAAAATATTCTTTACTAATATCGACTAAAATAACGGCAGCGCAACTAGCTCCTAATCCCATTAATATTCTGGAAATTATGATTTCATCTACTAGGGTTGAAAAAGAAAACAATAATAGCCCTATCGTGCATGCTATTGAGGAGAAAAATAAAATTTTTCTTGTTCCATGTAGGTCACATAATATCCCAGCTGGGATTTGCATTAAATTATATGAATAGTAATATGACGCTGTAACAAATCCTATTCCAACAGAGGATATTGCAAATGTTCTCATTAACTGATCAGTTATAATGCTAGGAAATGACTGCATTAAAGGATCAAACGAATAAAATATTATACCTATTAGATAGCATATAATTGATGTCAGAATAATTTTATAACTATTTCTAATGGCTGATTTTTTTACTACCACGCCCCGCGCTGATGACATATTGTAATTTCCTGGTACTTACTAGATATTTAAATTAGAACCACTTAATGCTTTTTTACATTTTTCACAATATCCAAAAACCAACAAGCTATTTCAGCGCTTTGATCGTAAGATGAATTAATATCCTCTAAAAACCACATACCATTTTTCTGTTTTTCTATAAAGTGATCTGCAATTTTATCTATCACTTCCAGATAATTCTCATCTTCAGTACATTCATAAAGAAGAGACGCAGCCCAGGCGATTTTGTGACTAAAGTCGCATTTATAAACACTTTTATCGCAAGATAATGAAAAATCAAGATAGACTTTAGCAGCATTTAGAAAATCGAGATTATGTGTTTTTTTATAAAGTATGGCTAAATAAGCCGCAGGGTATCCAATCATAAAGTGTAATTGATTTGGCTCCATAGCATTCACAAAATAAAATGGTGTTTGATTCTCTGGAAATTGAGTAATCAGGTTCCCTTCTGCATCCAAGCGTAAATAAAATCCATTTTTCAAGTTGGGTTGCTTGCTAATTACATCACATAAATATTTTCCGGCGCTGCTCGCAATTTCCAAGTTATTCATTTCCAAATTTATTAATCCATGATGAGCTATAGTTAAAACGTCAGCCATTTTAGGTTCTTTGCCTATTTGATTGGTTAAAAATCCGTTCTCTTTTCCCCAATCATATTGAACGAGATATTGATAGCCCTTATGACTTATATCATTCACACCTAATTGATTAGCCGCTCTTACAATCCAGCCGTTTGTATAAGACCAATATTCAATATAAGCAGCATTTGAGCTTTTTAAAGTATCTCTTGTTTTAAAATCACCATCTGCGCGCATAAATGTATTTTTTATGTAATCTAAAATGCTTAAAGCAAGATGCGGTTTGTTTGCTGCTAAAAACATCATAGGAGACTTGAAGTAACAAGCTATATCTTTAGCATTATTACCATAAGATCCATCCTCTTGTAGTTGTGATTCAAGAAAAGCAATAGTTTGATGAGCTGATGCAGAAAGTTTAGTGCATAGCCTTGATTGATTTGTCATACATTGTCCTGAAATTTCACTGATAGAGGCTTATCATACAACATGAAGCGCTTCTTCTAAATCCCTCTTCAAATCCTCAAGCGATTCAATCCCCACCGAAAGTCGAATGAAATTATCCTTAATCCCCAACTTCTCCCGCTGTTCCTTCGGCAAACTCGCATGCGTCATGATAGCCGGATGCTCAATCAAACTTTCCACCCCCCCTAAACTTTCCGCTAATGCAAATACCTGACATCGTTCTAGCATCTTCACCGTCTCTTGCAATCCACCTTTTACTTCCGCTCCTATCATCCCACCAAAATACCGCATTTGTGTCTTAGCCAAATCATGCTGCGGATGATTCGCTAACCCAGGATAAATCACCCGTGCTATTGTTGGCTGTTTCTCTAACCACTTCGCCAGTTCAAGCGCATTCTCACAATGACGCTCCATACGCACTACTAACGTTTTTAATCCGCGTAGTGCCAGAAAACTATCAAATGGCGAAGCAATCGCGCCGGTTGCGTTTTGCAGGAAAGCCATTTGCTCAACTAAATCAGCACGCTCACCTACCACAACCACACCACCTACCATATCAGAGTGACCATTCAAATATTTCGTCGCCGAATGCACGGCGATATCAAAACCAACTTCCAATGGCCGTTGAATAATCGGTGTGGCAAAAGTGTTATCCACCACTGCCAGTAAATGATGCTGTTTAGCGATAGCTGCCACACGCTTAAGATCGATGAGTTTTAACATCGGATTCGTCGGCGTTTCCATCCAAATCATGCGTGTTTCAGGACGAATCGCTTTTTCAATCTCCTCCGGCTGCGTAAAATCAACAAACGAAAAGCTTAACCCCGCCGAACGCGTGCGAACGTTTGCAAATAAACGATACGTCCCGCCATACACATCATCACATACCACCACATGATCACCTGGCTGTAACAACTCCATCACCGTCGAAATCGCCGCCATCCCTGATGCAAAAGCAAAACCATTCGTTCCTGATTCAAGATCCGCTACACATTGCTCATACGCCAATCGCGTCGGATTTTTCGTACGCGAATATTCATACCCTGTGTGTTTCCCCGGACTGGCTTGCACATACGTTGATGTCGCATAAATCGGCGTCATAATCGCACCTGTGCTCGGGTCAGGCGCTTGTCCTGCATGAATCACACGAGTGGCGATGTCTTGTTTTTCTTTACGCATGGATAAATCCTTGCTCTCGCATCCATTTCTTATCAACAAATTTCGATAAATAATTACGAATATTGTCGGGTAAAATTACTAAACATTTTTGCCCCTTATCAAGCCGTTTCGCTACTTGCAATGCTGCCCATACTGCCGAGCCAGAAGAGCCGCCAATTAATAATCCTTCTTCACGAATTAAACGTCTTGCCGTCAGAAAAGAATTTTCATCATTCACTTTGACGTATTCATCCACCAAGCTGTTATCTAGTACAGGAGGAAAGAAATCATAACCGATTCCTTCTACCAAATACGGATGAATTTCCGTTCCCCCACCTAAAATCGAACCATAAGGATCTACACCAATAATTTGTATCTGTGGTATCTCTTTCTTTAACCGCCGCGCCACCCCCGTGATCGTCCCGCCTGTTCCTACCGTCATGACCACCATCGCTAAATCTTTCCCCATGTCCGCTAAAATTTCTTCTGCGGTATGCTCAGAATGTGCATTGGGATTGTCATCATTCGTGTATTGATCAAGAATATGCGCGTTGGGAATTTCTTGCTGCAATTTTTTGGCAAGTGAAATATGGCTATCCGGATCATCCCATTTGGCGGCTGTCGGCGTACGATAAATTTTTGCGCCTAGCGCTTCCAAAACGACTTCTTTTTCGTGACTCATTTTTTCCGGCATCGTAATAATAAGATGATACCCTTTTACCGCCGCTGCTAACGCAAAACCAATACCTGTATTACCCGATGTCGCTTCGATCAACGTATCCCCCGGCTTAATTTTGCCACTCTTTTCCGCTGCTTCTATCATCTTGACGGCAATCCGATCTTTGACAGAGCCACCCGGATTCAGAAATTCACATTTACCATACAGTTCGCATGGCAACTCCTTCCCAACACGATGAAGACGAACAATAGGTGTGTGACCGACGGCTTCTAGAATAGTATTCAGCAGCATATCACTTCCCCTGTGTTATTCAGGTTTCGCTACCACAAAATTCGTATCGGTATAACGGGATACATGACAGGTATACGTATCTGCATTTGGGGTCAAATCGCCGTCGATGGTGACATACAACGATTCCCCTCGGAGGATTTGCCCGCGGCTTTCGAGATGGCAAAAATCACGAATGGTATAACTTTTATATGTATTAGAGCGTGGCTGATACACGCGTATCTTCAAGGTGGAGGCTTGAACCAGGTAACGATCGCTAAAAGAAAGCGCCAACCAAAAGTCATCTCCGCGGGTGACGTCGAATAAGTAAGGAATGTTTTGGTTATGATCCACATCGCGAAGTATCAATAATAAAGAAGGTTTGCCTTTAAAGGACTGAAACCGAGTATAGATTTGGATAGTTTGCTGGGCGTAACAAGGCATTGCCGTTAGGCATAAGAGAAAACACAAGCCTCGATAAATGAATGTTTTCAGCATAGGCTTTATTATCGTACCATATTCGATTTTGAACAAATAGTTTGAAGGTGGCTTATGACGGGAAAGGCGCTGGTGTGTTGCGATATCTTGGTAAAAAAATCACCTATTCATGGTTACGGTGTATTCGCTAACCAGGATATTCCGGCAGGTGAAGTGATTGAAGAGTGTTATGCCTTGCCAATAACAGAGCAGGTATTAAATGATTATGCTTTCCAGAATGGCCACAAAAAGAATGTTTTATTACTCGGATGTGGGTCAATTTATAATCATTCGAGTACGCCATGTGCGAATTTTGTATTTGATGAAGAACGTTTCCTCATGATTTTTCGCGCCAATCGCCTGATTAAACAGGGTGAAGAAATCTACATTTCTTACGGGCCAGAATGGTTTAGCTCTCGCCATGCTCGGCCCATCGAGCCTTCTTTCTGGTTCAAACTAAAAAAATGGCTGCCGGTTGCGCAAATATTAGCCCGTTTTGCCATTGTGGTTGGTGCACTTAGCTTATTGGTGACGGTGATGAAATCCTTTCACGCCTAAATAAATCGCGAGTGAGAACATTAAAGCAAACCAAACCAGCGCCCATTCTGCCATGTCCAGGGTTAAAAAGTCCCACCCCCGCTGTGAGCATTCGGCACTGCCTGCAAATATTTTCTGTATCACTTCATGCCAAGGCAGAATTTTCATCATGTATTGAATACTCACCCCGCATTCATCGCTATTCACTGGGGCGATGTGTTGTAACCATACCTGTCTTCCTGCCAATACCATCCCTAGCACTGAAGCAATACCACTCAAACAGGCAATCAGCAGATGGTTCATCCGGCGGCTGGGCAGCAGTAAGCCGACGAGAAAAATGCCACCTAACAAGGCAAAGCAGAAACGCTGTAAATGACATAAAGGACAAGGTTCAAAACCTTGGAAGAATTGTAAATAAAGACTTGTTAATAATAAGAGAGCAATGGCTGCCAAGGCCAAAAAATAAATTAACCGTGTGGACATTTCAAGTGTTCCGCAAACCAATTTTGGAGGATCAATTGTGCAGCGACGCGATCCACTTGTCCATCTTGAAGTGCCTTATAACCACCTTGCTGAAATAATTGCTCGCGCGCATCTTTGGTCGTGAGCCGCTCGTCTTCTTCGTAAACGGGTAGTTGGAAACGTTCACGCAAGGTGTGGGCAAATTGACGTGCATGGTGGCTAATCGATTGCTCAGTTCCATCCATATTCAAGGGAATACCTACCACCAGCGCATCGGGCAACCATTTTTTGATTAATTTGTCGATCGTGCTCCAATTCGGTATCCCTTCTTTTGCCGAGAGGGTTTCCAAAGGGCGTGCCGTTTGGGTGATGGTCTGCCCAATCGCCACGCCGATACGTTTCCAGCCGAAATCAAAGCCGAGCAAAATTTTAGGGGTAACTGTAGTCATGTTGTTTAAGGGCTAATGCTTTTCTCAATTCAAGATCTTTTAGTTGCACTAACAATAGTGCGGCAAACCACGCAATAAAGAAAGCAAAGATAACAAGATTAAGAATAGAGATCCAGAGTGGCGTGACGTATGGGCCTAAGATCATGGTGATGATACCCATTATAATGAAGTAACATACCCAAGGCGTGATTTGTAGAGAAAAAACCCGCCACCAATGATTCCATACTAATGCAATGGTACGTTCTAAGGCGGCTCCTATCCCTTTGTTTTCAATAGCGATACAGGGAATAAGAAAAATAAAAAGGGTAATGACATAAAACATGAATAGGCTCGCGGCGCAAAAAATAAACCACGTAAATAAGATATCCATGATGCTGGGGTAGAATAAAACACGCTGTTGACTGAGTAACAGCAATAAACCAAATATCATCATCGTAAGCGTGAAGATAATAAGATTTTGGATGATGGTTGCTGCCAGTGCGTAGAATAGTTTTTTCACTCCCATCGTAAAGTCTTCGACGAGAGGCTCATGGACGCCGCGCATGACGCAATAGACATGCCATAAGATGGCGATAAAAATTAGCAAGATGATTAAGTTAATTAAAAATAATCCGATGTTTTGCAGTGCCCAAGGAAAGGGGGTTAAGTATAAATGGGTGTCCATGCTCTCGGCGATCAAGCGTGGTAGGAAGGCAAGTATAGCGATGAGTAAGGCTAGAAAAGCTGTTTTGAAAAAACTGGCGCGATAAAGTGCGATGCTGCGTTTGAGAAGTTGTTTATATGTTTCAGGTTGTGAGGCTAAGAAGGTATCCATACCGTTTTCCTTTACCTAAAATGAAATGATTTGCTGTCAGGATATAGTATCAGCTTTAATGTGCCGATGCCTCATCCCAATTATCCCCCACCCCTACCGACACTAACAACGGCACCCGCAATGGGACGACTTCACTCATGTGATGTTGAATACCACTCACAATACGTTCGATGTCATTGGCGGCGGCTTCAAATACTAATTCATCGTGTACTTGCATGATCATGCGCGCGGGAATACGTTCTTCTCGCAGCCATTGGTCAATGCGCACCATGGCGAGTTTAATGATATCCGCCGCACTGCCTTGTAACGGTGCGTTAATGGCAGCGCGTTCAGCGGCTTTTTGCCGAGGGATTTGGCTGGAATTAATATCCGGCAAATAAAGTCGCCTGCCCCACAAGGTTTCGACATAACCTTTTTCTTTCGCATGCTGACGCGTGTTATCCATATAAGCTTTGACATGCGGATAGCGTGCAAAATAGCGGTCGATGTAGTCTTGTGCCGAGCGACGGTCAATGCCTAATTGACGCGTTAAACCAAAAGCAGACATGCCGTAAATTAAGCCGAAATTAATGGCTTTTGCATCGCGACGCATTTCTTTTGTGACTTGATCAAGCGGTACACCCCATACTTCAGCCGCCGTAGCAGTATGAATATCAAGGTTATGAGCAAAAGCATGCAGTAAACTGCTATCTTCCGAAATATGCGCCATTAAGCGTAATTCAATTTGCGAATAATCCGCGCTAATCAACTTAAAACCAGGTGGCGCGATAAATGCTTGACGAATTCGACGTCCTTCGGGCATGCGAATGGGAATATTTTGTAAATTCGGTTCGGAAGAAGATAAGCGCCCCGTCGCCGTACCGGCTTGATTATAAGAAGTATGCACGCGTCCTGTGCGCGGATTGATTTGTTCAATTAAGCGATTGGTGTAAGTTGAAATTAATTTAGTTAAACTGCGATATTCAATAATGATACGCGGCAAGGCAAATTCCACGGCTAATTCTTGCAAAACAGCATCGGCGGTAGAAGCTTGACCGGTAGGTGTTTTTTGCAAGATGGGTAATTTTAATTTTTGAAATAAAATTTCTTGCAGTTGTTTGGGAGAATTAATATTAAACGGCTGATCGGCTAAGTGATAAACTTCTTGTTCCAATTCATGAGCACGTTTCTGCAATTCCTGACCTTGTTTTTTTAACTTAACGGGATCAATCAATACGCCATCATATTCCATTTTTGCTAGCACAGGCACAAGCGGCATTTCTATCGTTTCAAATACGTATTGCAATCCAGGCTCTTGCTGTAAGCGCGGCCATAAGGTTTGATGCAAACGCAGTGTCACATCCGCATCTTCCGCCGCATAGCGACCAGCTTGCTCTACTTCTACTTGATTGAAGGGAATTTGCTTGCTGCCTTTGCCGGCTACTTCTTCATACGTGATGGTACGCCAGCCTAAATATTTTAATGCCAGCGCATCCATATTATGATTTTGACTCGCGCTATCTAACACATACGATTCTAACATCGTATCGTAAGCGATTCCTTGAACATGAATATGATCATGCAGCAATATTTGTAAGTCATATTTAATATTTTGACCGATTTTTTTAATCTTCGGATTTTCGAGCAAAGGTTTGATTTTTGTCAGTACCCATTCTTTATTTAATTGCGACGGAGCACCGAGATAATCGTGAGCGAGAGGAATATAAATTGCTTTTCCTGGCTGATATGCCAATGACATGCCAACTAATGTAGCTGACATGGGATCAAGGTGAGTGGTTTCTGTATCGAAGGCGATTAAATCCGTTTGTTCGAATTGTGTTAACCAAGTGTTAAAAGTGGCTTCATCTTCCACAATGACATAATGAGCATAGTTATCAGCTTGCGCTGTTTTAGTTTCTTCTAACAATTCCGCTAACCAGCTTTTAAATTCTAATTCTTTATAAAGTGCGATTAAGGTATTTTTATCAGCCGGCTCGATTTTTAATTGCGAAAACACCTGCGGCATGTCGACATCCACTTTAATCGTGACTAAGGATTTCGTCAGTGGTAATTGCGCAAGGCTCGCGCGCAACTTCTCTCCTACTTTACCAGTGATCGCCTCCGCATGAGCAACGATGTTATCTAATGATCCATATTGCTGCAGCCATTTCACCGCTGTTTTAGGTCCCACCTGCGGGACGCCAGGGATATTATCGGAGGTATCACCAATTAAAGTTAAATAATCAATAATGTGTTCTGGTGCGACACCAAATTTTTCTTTTACACCTTCACTATCTAATACCGTATTCGTCATGGTATTGATCAGCGTGATGTTATCGTGCACCAATTGGGCGAGGTCTTTGTCTCCTGTTGAAATAATCGTACGAACGCCAGCGCGAGAAGCTTGTTGTGCTAAGGTTCCAATCACATCATCGGCTTCCACTCCGTCTATCATCAGCAGAGGAATACCCATGGCGTGAATCAAGCGATGGAGGGGTTCAATTTGTTGCACTAATTCTGCCGGCATGGCTTGGCGTGTGGCTTTATAATCGGCGTATAGATCATCACGAAATGTTTTTCCTTTCGCATCAAATACTACCGCCATGTAATCAGGTTGATAGTCAGCCATTAACCGCTTCAACATATTGATGACACCGTATATCGCCCCCGTGGGGAAATTTTTCGAATTCATCAATGCCGGTAGCGCGTGAAAAGCACGGTAGAGGTAAGAGGAGCCATCGACAAGAATGAGTGGTTTGTGTGCATCAGACATGATCGTTTCCAGGACAAAAACTCCGTAAGAATAATATGAATGACGAAGCGATACAAGTTTGTTAAACATTAACGATTGACTGTCCCTGCTATCCGTATATCATTAAGTAACCAACTCACACGGAGGTGATTCATGTTTGTCAGAAGCTTAGCTGTCTTATTCGGTATTGGTTTTATTTTCGCCGGTGTGGCTGGGTTTTTACCCCAATTTACCACCGATGGGATGTTGTTTGGTCTCTTTGCGACAGACACGATGCACAATCTTGTTCATATTATAAGCGGTGTGATCGCCATTATGGCAGCGACCAGCTTTAAATATGCCAGGTTATATTTTGAAGTATTTGGTATCATCTATTTGCTCGTCGCCCTCGCTGGCTTTTGGCTGAATGGGGAGCTTTTGATGATGCAGATGAATTTTGCTGATAATCTTCTGCACTTAGCGATCGGCGTCGTAGCGGTATATGTGGGATTTTCTGCGAAAAATAAGCTTGCATAATACCTCGACTGTTCATTTCATGGCCAGCGTGACTGGCCATGAGAGAATACATATCTTGTTTTGTATGCCCGGATAGTGTAGTTATTCTGGTCCGCAAAAATGAAAATGGAGAATGCCTCCAGTGAGTGTGTCACTTTGGGAAAAATGTTTGAATTCTTTAGAGAGTGAATTCCCCTCTCAACAGTTCAATACGTGGATTCGGCCCTTACAAGCTGAAGCCGCTGACGGTAAGCTTGTGCTTTATGCACCCAATCGCTTTGTCTTAGATTGGATAGCGGAGCGTTTTTTGACACGCATTAATGAATTGGTCAAACAATTTAGCGATAATCAGCCTCCTCCTGTCTCATTAGAGATTGGCAGTAAGCGTAGTAATTCGGAAGAATCCGTGGCGGGTACGGCTTCGCCGTTTAAATCTGCCAGCAAAGCGCCGGCGGCGCGGACGGCTGCGGCGGCTGAAACACCAATGACTTATCAGAGTAATCTGAATCTCAACTTTACGTTTGATAATTTCGTGGAAGGTAAGTCTAACCAATTAGCTAAAGCCGCTTGCTTGCAAGTATCTGAAAATCCAGCAGGTGCCTACAACCCCCTCTTCTTGTACGGCGGCGTCGGTTTAGGCAAAACTCACTTGATGCATGCCATTGGTAATCAAATCATCCGCCATAATGCGCGTGCCAAGGTCTTGTATCTTCACTCTGAACGGTTTGTGGCGGACATGGTGAAAGCACTG
>SCTP01000301.1 GCA_004322325.1 Gammaproteobacteria bacterium
ATCATCCTGAATGATAGATCAATGGCGCCTCGCTTTGATCTTGATACTATTGTCATCATTGATCCTGATAATATGAACCTAGAAGATTTAATGGATAAATATGTACTTGCTTATTTAGCTCAAGAAGATTTCATTGTTTTTCGGCAATTGAACCTTATTAAGAAAGGTAAATTACTTATCCCCACTAATAATAATCTTTATAAAGAGACATTATTGCAAGAGAAAGACATTATTTTGGGAATATGCAAAGAGGCACGATGGAGTATTTAAGGATTGTTTAACCATGAGCAAATTAAAGTATTTAGCGAAAAAAATAGGCTATATTATAAATTATTTTTACTATTTTAGGGCATCTATAATAAAAAATACTTTTCCCTGCAAATTGTTAGGAGAGAAATTAAATATCTTTGAAGGTGATTCTTTGATCTTGTTTAAAATTCTTGGAAAAAAAGAAAATTATAGTATTCCATTAAGTAGGTTGTTGGACAGTAAGCAGCTTATTGAAGGATTTCATCCTCTAGAAGCAACAAAGCTAGGATCGCTCGCATTCAAAGATACTATCCTCAAATTACCGAAGGATGAAATAAAAAATGAATTTAATAAAGTTAAGCATATCATGTTAGGTTTCGCACCTGCTTACTTAAATACAATGCTCGAAGATAAAGAGGCATTTGATATGCCAAAAGAAATATACAGTTATTTAAATTCAGCAGTTACAAGTAATCTCTACCCCTATAAATTGGTTGGCGGAAAGTTAGCCCCAAATAAGGATAATACCATCATTGTTTATACCATTTTTGGGAAAAGAGATGGGCATGAAAAACTATTGCAAGATATTATTGAAAATAGCAATTTGCTTGCTAAATTTCATCCTGCTGAAGCGATTAAATTAGGTTTTATATATGCAGGTGAAAATTTTTTGGCTTTTAATAAGGATGCAATATGATTTCTAAACAACCTAAAGTTATGCCTTATAAATATATAATACCTATTGCAATGGCATTTATTACTATTGACTTAGCAGCGGTTTCTGTTGCTTACAAGATGGTTTATTTAAATATTATTTTTGAAATTAATTCAGCGGCTACGTTTATTTTTCCTATCACTTATTGTCTTGGGGATATTGTCACAGAAGTTTATGGCTACAATATGGCAAGAACCTTAATTTGGTATAATCTTTTTTTACAATTTTTATTCGCTATTTTAGTGACTGTTGCTGTTCATCTTCCTAGCCCAATTTTTTGGAGTAATGGTGATGCTTATATTGCGGTGTTTGGCTCCATATTAAGATTTGTAATTGCGGGAACAATAGCGAATATTGCAAGTAACTTCATGAATATCTACATCGTTTCAAAACTGAAAATCCCATTTGAAGGCAGGTTTTTTTGGATTAGAAGTATTTTGTCCACCGTGGTTGGCGGCTTTGTATTGGTGGCTATAGTTATTGTTGTTGGTTTTGCAGGAAAAGATATTAACGTTTATCAAACATGGATTATGTTTAAATCTACCTTTTCATTAGAAATTTTATATGCTTTTTTATTGGCAATTCCAGCAGCCATTGTAGCCAAATTTTTAAAATTCAGTGAAAAAATGGATGTCTATGATTACAACATTCATTATAATCCTTTTAGATTTAAATCTCCCGCAAAAATGGAGCAGCCATGTTTAGAGTAAATAACACTACTTATTCAAAAAATTTCTTATTTCAACCCACTAAAAATAAATTACGCATTGCTATTATTTCAGCTATGCCAGAAGAGCTTAAATTCTTTTATGATAAGTTTTCTGAATTAAAAGCAACCAATATAAAGCTTGGCCAATTTGATTCCGCTGTATACGAATATAAAGAGGCTGATATTCTTATTACGCATGTGGGGCTTGGTACGACGTTTACTGCTGCGGTGCTAACATTAATTCATGCTCACTTTAAGCCGGAATACGTATTGTTATCAGGTACCGCGGGTGGCATAAATGCTAAACTTAATCTAAGAGATGTCGTTATTGCTGAAAACGCTTTTGAAGCAGAAATACAAGATATTTTTACTGAGCTAAAAGGGACGCCATTCGAGAGTTGCCTTAAACATCCATTAAAAAACGAGAATTTTCCTCACGTTTACTCTGCTAACGAAGAATTGCTTGAAATGATTAATTCTCTTCAAATTGAAGGTATCACGATTCACAAAGGTACTGTCGTTAGCTCTAATACTTTTCCAGCGCCGAAAGAGTTGTTTGAGAAAATCAAAAGCAAAAATCCTTATTCTATCGACATGGAAACTTCCGCCCTTTATCAAACCGCATGGTTACTAGATGCGAAGGTGTTGGCAGTTCGTGGCATTAGCAACGTTTTGAAAAGTGATGGCACGGACGATCAACTACACTTATCAGATGTCACAGGTAGCGCTCATGCGGCAGCAAAAGTTCTTTTTGTTATATTAGATAACATATTGCAGATGAAGCATACCCTTAAGAAAAGCCAAGCTGCATTAACTCATGAAGCTACTAAATTGATCAAAAAATATAATCTTCAACAGCACCCAGAAGGTGGTTATTTTTCTGCTACATATAAATCAACCGATGAAATTACCTCTACTGATCCAAACCGTTACAATAACGAAAAACGGAGCGCGGGTACTTCAATTTATTATCTATTAGATAAGAGCGATTATTCAGCATGGCATAGCTTAAAATCAGACGAGACATGGCATTTTTATTACGGTAGTCCAATTTATGTTTATATTATCGATAAGTCAGGTGAGCTAAAAACACATCTGCTAGGTAATTCATTCATGACGGAAGGGGCTTCTTTTCAAGTTCATATTCAAGCTGGCGATTGGTTTGCTGCAGAGAATGTAGATAAAGCAACATGTAGTTTTGTCGGTTGTACCGTATCGCCTGGGTTTGAATATCATGATTTTATTCTAGCCAATAGAAGTGATTTGACGGAGAAGTTTCCACAACATAGAGAAATTATTGAAAAATTAACTCGGGATTTCGATCTCAGTAATAGGAACCTTCAGGTAGTGAGATGTTAATTTTTCCACTAAAAGTAGCGGAGATTCCTCAATAAAAATTAAATCCCGATTAGCTGCGTTTAAAAACCCTTCTTTCACTGAATGGTCTAAGAAATGAATAAGATGATCAAAATAGTGATGAGTATTTACTATACCGCATGGCTTCATGTGAAAACCTAATTTGCGCCAGGTGAAAATTTCAAAAAACTCATCCCATGAACCTGTTCCACCAGGCAGCATAATAAAGGCATCAGCTAAGTCTGACATCAATTTTTTTCTTGCATGCATGTCGTCAACAATGTGCAAATGGGTCAAGTTGTTATGCGCTACTTCAAGTTCTGCTAATGCTTGCGGAATCACTCCAATGACTTTGCCGCCCGCTTGTAACATCGTATCCGCTATCACTCCCATCAAGCCGACGCTCGCACCGCCATAAATCAAATTTATATTGGACTGGATTAATGCAGTGGCTAATTTTTCAGCTGCATCGCGGTAAATGGTTTGGCTGCCCATGTTTGAACCACAAAATATAGCGATATTTTTCATCATACTAGTTTACCTATATAAGGAAATAAACGTTGTCCTCTTGCGATAAGTTGCGTAGAGAAATCAAGCCCTACTAAATGCTGATACCCTGCAGTATATAATTCATTCATTATGCGGCCATATCCGCAGCCATAATCAAGGATATTCGCTTTTTTAGGTGCGATTATTTCAAAATTGGCAAAATTAAAAGGATGTGTAAATTCTTTTTTCTCTGCCACACTGTCCCAGTAAGTAGATTGGTTACTCATCTCATCCTCATTCCCGTTATTTCAACATTTTGACGGCTTTTACCCTTTGGCTGCGAATATAAAGAGCGGTTTAGCTCTTTAAATAATTGAATAAAGCTCGTCATAGAGTGTTCTCTGCCTTGAACAGAAGAGGCAGTAAAAAATGTTTTTTTGCTAATTAACCGCAATACCTTGGCTGTTTTGGGGAACATTCTTGTTAGCATTTTTTGTCCTTGGAATTTTTTTCTGCGTCAAAATATACTAAGTTTAAATGGCCAAGTCTAGATAAAGTTGGAGATTGTCACAGAGGCGTTGAAATTGGTATGAAAAGGCGGTGAAGGGATCTTGATAATAAGTAACACTGAGCAATAATTTTGTAGCTTATTGCTCAGTGAGGTTTAATTTAAGTTTATTTACATTTTCTGCTTTTTAGAAAAAATTTCTTCTGTGGGAAAAATATTTTCAACTTTTCTTTTCCAAAGGGTAAAGAATTTATTTTCAGTTTTTACTACATTAAGTAGGGTTCCTTTTGTGCTTAATGTTTTGAATCCAAATATTTTCTTCATGGTATCACTTGCCCATTCCTTAAATTTACTCAAAAAGTTTTTTTCGTTATTATATTTTTGCAGTGGTTGAATGATTTTATCATTTATTAGCTGATTGAAATTGGTGTTTATTTCTTGAAGTGTTTCTAAAGAGATGTTTTTCACTTTTGCTGAACGGAGGGTTTCTGTAATATAAGAGGAAAGGCCTGCAAATGTATTTGCTGGGTAATTCGCAATACTACGACTCTTATCATCATTATTATGCCCAATTGCATTCTTTAATAAAGCTATTTTATTCTTTGATTCATCGCTATTGATGAGAGATAACTGGTTAATTTTATTTTGTAGTATCATTTGACCGTTTTCTAAACCCTTCAGCAGTTTTATTAAACTAGAACGAATTTCTTCTTGTATTAAATTGGAGAAAATAAAGAATACTATTGATTGAACTACAGTAACTTGATAATTTTGTGAAGCTGCTTTTGATCGTTCTTCGCCTTCTAGGTGTTCTGTTTCTAGTAATAGGTTCCAGTCACGAGCTGAGGTAGAAATTTTTTTAGAGCTATCAATGCTGAAAGAGGTACCTGTTAATTCTTTGTTAAGAATAGCTTCGACCGCCGGCAGAAGATCATCAGCACTAACGCTATCTCCTTTTTGTGTTTTCTGATCACAAATGTTTTTAGCTTCAGAAAAAATTTCTTGTATTTCTTTAAGAAGCTTATCTTTATCAGGCTTATCTTGTAGAAACAGCTCAATTAACTTTGACATCGTTATTTTCCTCGTTAGGTGTATTTTTTATTTCTATATTTTTCACTTATGAGTATATTGTAGACAATAATGCTTATGAAATTATTAATAGAGTTTCATATATTAAACATAGCCTTAGGCACTATCGAGCAACATCGAGCAATATTTTTCGTTATTTATTGCTCGATGTTGCTCGATTTTTACCGTTGCCAAACCTCTCCCATTTCCTCTATCATCATGCCTAATGCCATCTTCTTAAGGATAGCGTGACCATGAATAAGACAAGGATTGTTTTATTAAGTTGGATTGTCTGCTTATTTATTTCTCTCTCTTCGTTTGCTCTTCCGACGGCTAATGTGCAAATGCGCTATGCAAACGATACATTAACTATTACTAATCAATCGAAACAGTCCATCAGTTTACGAAATGCGAGTTTACATTTTTACTATGCAGGAAAAATATCCGCTGTTAACAGCGTGAGCCCGCTTAAGATTAAATTGCAAACAAAAGTAAAAAATTTGACGCAGTTACCCAATAACCAAGGTAATTTTTATCAAGTCGATTTCATGGAAACGAATCAAGCGAGTCTTTCACCTGGCCAACATATTCAACTGAAAATCGTGACAGATAAAAAAGTCCCACCGCATGGATTTGAATTGCTCGCCAATGCGCTGACACCCGTCCAAGTCAAAGTGACCGTATTAGCCCCCAATTGGACGCAAACGATTCAAGTCTGTAACACCTCCAGCAACCCTATCCCCTTAACCAATATTGAATTTGATTTTAACTACAATGCCAGCATGCCATCTTCCACCTCTATTTGGGGACAACCGTGGGTGGCTTGGACAGCGGCGAGTCAGCAAGGTAGCCAAGTGATGTTGGTAGGTGGGACACAATGGACACCGCCATTACAGCCTGATCCCAATTGTGCTAATCCACTGACCATTCAATTTGGCTCGACGCCGCAATCGCCTGCCCCTACCGGTCCGTTTACCTTTAAAGCAGAGGGCGGAATACCTTCCGGTAATGGGGGGATGACAATTAGCTTGTCGTCAGCACCAGCCAGCGGATTGGCCAATCCACAAATCACGGTGCAAGGAGCAAGTAGTACCCTGCAGCAAACGGTGGTATGGGGACAACAGTGGGAAATAAAAAACTTAGTGCCAGGGATGTATACGGTGAGTGCAACGCCGGTTGATAATGGCCAACAGTTTTATCAAGTTGCACCAATGAATGTTACCGTGCAAGATCAAACAGTGACGCCTGTTTCTCTCAGCTATCAACCAGTGCCAGCCAGCGATGTGACAGTGTCATTTGTCAATGCACCTGCTGCACAAGAGCCAGTTAAATTTACCGGTCAACACTATACTTTCTCTTATACCGTGAGTAATGGCATGACGGTGCAATTGCCTGCAGATACCTATAGCGTTACCTCAGCGGTATCAGGTTATTCTGCTGCGATCAGCCCTAATCCGTTAGTGGTACCCAATAACAATAGTGTTGCTATCACTTATCAACCCGCATCCAGTGCGCGGTTTGTTGGTTACTATGAAAGTTGGAGTTCAGATTGGCAGACAGATGGTAGTAAAACGAAACTGGCTAATTTGCCGGGTTACATAAACGTCGTCAATCTTGCTTTCATGAGGCCCGATGCTGTTTATCATAAAGGCAGTATGAATTATGTAGGAACAGGATTGGAATTTAATTATGAAAATGGCACGGTCTTAAAACAAGCGATTGCTACCTTGCATCAAAAACACCCTGAAACGAAAGTGATTGTGTCAGTGGGTGGCGCAAGCTTTACCAATTGGCAGGGGTTCAATGTGCAAGCGATTGTCGATTTTGTGCAAGATTTCGGTTTAGACGGCGTAGATATTGATTATGAACCAAGTGGTTCACCCGGCTGTGCAAAAGGATCAGACGGGCATGTTCATTGCCAGATTGATGCCGCCTTCCAAAGTTACATCAATTTAACTCGCAGTGCTTTGCCACGACCTTATTGGGTCACTGTCGCGGCATGGAGTGTGGGGGCGTACGGTGAAGATCAGTGGGTGAATGCACCACCGCAAAGTGACTTGACCGGCATCATGCTGCCACTTTTCCGCTCCACGGCAGCGAGTGCATTAGATATGGTGAATGTGATGTCATACGATGCGGGTACGTCGTATAACCCACAGCAAGCATTGGCCGCTTATTCTAATTACTATGCAGGTCCTATTTCCATGGGTGTAGAAGTTCCGCCGGAAGGGTGGGGTGGGCATATTTATACCATGGATCAAGTGAATCAGTTGGCTCAAGCTGTCATGACCTCGGCCCCCACGCATGGTACGCCGCCCGGCATGATGCTATGGTCATTACAGAAAGTGCCGAATGGAACACCCACCGCCGATAATCCGAGTGCGCAAATGATGGCAACCGCAATTTGTACGGATTTGGGATTGACGAATTGCAGCGAAGTGTTGCTTAAGAATAGTTAACACACTTCACTTCGCAGGCATGGATCTTCCAAGCTGCCTTTTTCTACTTGTAACGTTACATGATTAATACGAAATTTTTCATGTAACGTTTTATTAATCTTCTTATAATCCGTATCGGTTAATGACACCTCTGGCATGACCAAATGGGCTGTTAAGGCAACTTCCCGAGTGCTTAATCCCCAAATGTGAAGATCATGCAGTGCTTTTACGCCAGGTAATTGCATTAAATAATCTCGTACACCACTCTGATCAATATAATGCGGCACAGCGTCCAAAATAAGTCGAACGGAATCGCGTAATAATCCCCAGGTGCCCCATAAGATGATCCCCACAATTATCAACCCTAAAAGAGGATCAATCCATAACCACCCTGTTAACCAAATGATGACTGCACCGAGGGCAACGCCCGCCAAAATCAATGCATCAGCAAGAAGATGTAAAAAAGCCCCTTTGATGTTGATATCATCGTGCGCATTACGCATGAACAGCAATGAGCAGCCGCCGTTGACGATGATGCCAATGATGCCGGTGACGATGACAATGGATTCATTAACGGGAGTTAAATGAAAAAGCTTATACAGCGCTTCATAAGCGATCAGGGCAGATGTTGCCACAAGAATAAAGGCATTGGCGAGCGCAGCAATAATGCTCGTGCGTTTGAAACCATAACTATAACGTTTGCGCGCTGGTAAAGATAATAACCAATTAGCCACCCAAGCGAGGACTAATCCTAAAGCATCTCCAAAATTATGCGCTGCATCCGCTAATAAGCTCGTGGAGTTGGCTACAAAAGCATAAATAATTTCTGCCACAATGTAGACAGAAGTGAGTAAGACAGCAATCGCAAAAGCGGTGTTCAGCGAACGTGAACCATGATGATGGTGATGATGATCATGATGATGACTCATAATGTTAATCTCTTCTTAATTTATCCGTGGCCGCCAAGGGGGTGGGATAACGCATTACCGTCCAATAGCAAGAGGCCATAAAAGTGAGGATGATAGCTGCTTCGACCATATAAGTGGTTTGGGCAGGGACTAAACCTGTGTCAAAAGCCATGTAAATTAATAGCAGGGAGAATTCACTCATTTGACCTAAGCGAACGCCAATTTCCCAGCTAATCGATTTCACTTCACCTGATCGATTCAGCAGCCAACTGAAAACCAGGGGTTTTAAAATTAATATTAATAAGGCTAATGTCGCCGCAGGAAGGATGACTTCAGGTAAATAATCGAAATCGAATCCAGCACCGACGGCAAAAAAGAACAAGACGAGAAAGAAATCACGTAATGGTTTTAAACTTTCAGCAATGTAGAAGGCAATTGGATTAGAAGCCAAAGCAACGCCAGCAATAAAGGCGCCGATTTCTTCGGAAAGACCAAAGAAATGACTTAGCTGCGCCATACATAAACACCAGCCGATCGATAAGATGAAAATATATTCATGAATTTTGTCAAATTGTTCGAGAAGTTTGGCGAGGACATAACGTTGAAAAAAATAAGCGACAAATAAGAGCACAGGAAACGCGCTGATAATAAGAAATAACTGAGACAGCGAGCCTGAGCGGCCACCGATCAGTTGCAAAGTTAAGATAGCGGCAATGGCCACGATGTCTTGCAAGAGTAAAATGCTGACGACTAATTCACCTGTGTGTTGGTGATGCAAAATGGTGGTGGGTAACAGTTTAATGCCAATGATGGTGCTGGAAAACATGGCAGCTAAGCCAATGACCAGGCTTTCTTTGAAGGTGTAACCATAAAAATAACAAGAAACAAAGCCGATGAGAAAAAAGAGCAGAGAACTAATTAAGGTGATTAAGCTCATTTTACGCAAAGAGTGAAATAGGTTTTGCGGTTGTAGATGCAAACCTAATAAAAAAAGCAGAAAGATGATGCCAATATTACCGGCTTGACCACTCACCATGGTGTTATTCACCAGTTTTAGCCCCCAAGGGCCGAGAATGGCCCCGAGGACAATATAGGCGACGAGCAACGATTGGCGAGTAATTAATGCCAGCGTAGAAAGAATCGCTGTGCCGGTAAAAATGATGAACATAATATAGGTGATATTGGTCGGGTGATCCATTAGTCATCCTCAAGTAATGAAACTAAACGTGCATTGCCGCCGACAGCCGTGGTGTTGATAGAAATAGTACGTTCAACACATAAACGTGGCAAATAATGCGGGCCACCTGCTTTCGGACCCGTGCCGGATAAGCCTTCGCCACCAAAAGGCTGTACGCCGACCACGGCGCCAATCATATTGCGGTTGACGTACATATTACCCACCGGCATTCGGCTTGTAATGTATTGTACCGTGGCATCGATACGGCTGTGCACTCCTAATGTTAATCCATAACCTGTGCGGGTAATAGCCTCCATCACTTTATCTAAGTCGCGGGCTTTGTAGCGGATGACATGTAAAATGGGGCCGAAGACTTCGCCTTTTAACAAGCTTAAGTCGCTTAATTCAAAGACAGCGGGGGCAAAATAAAAACCGGGTGGTGTTTCCCGCATGGGGACTTGAGCGATTAAAGTGGCTTCACGGCTCATGCGAGCGAAATGGTTTTGCAGCATCTGCAAGGCATCTGCATCAATGACAGGGCCGATATCCGTGGATAACTGGCTAGGATCGCCTATCGTGAGTTCGGCCATATAACCTTTGAGCATCTCGAGTAAACGGGGAGCGATTTCTTCTTGCACAAAGAGAACACGCAAGGCAGAACAGCGTTGACCGGCACTGTTGAAGCTGGATTGAGCGATGTCGAGAATGACTTGCTCGGGCAGCGCTGAGGAATCGACAATCATGGCATTTTGGCCGCCTGTCTCGGCGATGAGTAAGCCGATGGGGCCTGGGCGTGCCGCTAACGTTTGTTCAATGAATTTCGCCGTCTCTGTCGAGCCAGTGAACATCACGCCAGCAATGCGCGGATCACTGACCACTTTGGCGCCTACCACGCTGCCGCGACCGATGAGTAAGTGTAATACCGCGGGTGGAATACCGGCT
>SCTP01000302.1 GCA_004322325.1 Gammaproteobacteria bacterium
TATCGTCTCGTTAGAGCTGGTTAATGAGGCGATTAAGCAGGCGACCAGAAAAACGGAACAAGCATGGCGTATAACGGAGGTTAAATGGAATAGCCCAATAGTAATCTCTGAACATAACAAAGAATTACATACCAGCTTGATGGTTTTAGAAGATAATAAAATTCGATTTGAGCAATATTCAAGTTCAGTTCATGCACACGGTATCGTGTCTTTTATGCAAGGTAGACCGTCTGAACGACTTGATATTGAGCGTATTAAACAACAGTTCAATGAAAAAATTTACCATCATGAAGAGTGTTATCGTGAGTTAGAAGAATATGGTCATGAATATAAAGCTATTCGTGAGCTTCAATTAGGCAATGGTAAGGCATTAGCTAGAATAAATGTCCCCCACAATAGCGGCCATTTTGATGAGTTTTTGATGCATCCGAGCTTAATCGAGTCTGCTATTCAAACGATAAAATTATTGATGAAAAATGAGCAGTTATCACTAAAATCTTTGGCTGAAATTACCGTCCTTTCAGGGCGTAGTAATGCTGATTATTGCTACATAGATGCCTACAATGCTTATATTTGCGATGCGGATGGAAATGTAAACATCAAAATAGTGGGATTGAGTTTTGATGAACCAACAGTGAAAAAAACCGAATCAAATTCGGGCGATACAATAGAACACTTTCTTGCCGAAAGTTTAGCGAGTGCATTGTATGTGAATGCAAGCGAAGTAAACCCAGATAAGCAATTTGTTGATATGGGCTTGGATTCAATTATTGGAGTTGAATGGCTTCAGGCGATCAATAAAAAATATCAGACGCGTATTCATGCCTCTAAAATATACGATTATCCAACGATTCGTGACTTTTCAGCTTTCTTAGCTTCGCAATTGGAAAAAGCCTATGCTTAAAAGTAATTTAAGAAAAATGATGGGTAGAAATAAATCGATAATTTATACTCTTAATACTGAAAATAACATCTATTTGCAGGACCATATTGTAGATGGTAAGCATTGTTTTCCAACGGATGCTTATCTGGAATTGATTTATGAAGCTTGCCGGTCACATTTTGAATTTGACGCCATCGCGATGGATAATATTATTATTTCAGCACCCATCCTAGCGGAAGTGGGTGAGAACATAAATGTTGAGCTTTGTTTTACTCAATATAACGATGGTTTTAGATTTAAGTTAATTTCAAATCATAATGATCAAGAAAAGATTCATATAAGAGGTGAAGTGGTTAACCGTTTTAGTCATGATCAGGTTAATCCTATCGCGCCGATGGTTAACCAAGCCATTATTAAAAAATTTGATGTAACGAGTTTTTACAAAAAAGAATCAAGTATCTATCTTGGTAATTTTTATCGATCATTACAATCGCTCGATTTTTATCATGATTATGCTGTCGCTGCTATTTCAAATTGTCAGCCAAATAATCAATCACCACTGAATCCTTCCATATTAAGCGCTGCTTTAGGTAGTGCGATTAGTTATTCATCCCATAAAGTAGCTTCAGATTATTTTTTACCTTATAAAATAAATGGCTTTAAGCTATTTAAGCCTTTATCTAAAAGTAATTATTCTTGTGTGGTCAAGCTTATTCAGTATGAAAAAGATTGGGTTGAATGTCAGTTACAGATAGTTGATGACAGCGGTGATATTTCACTTGAAATTAATAAGCTGCGACTACAAAGGATTGCTCGTAATAATGCCTCATCTCGAGAAGTTGCTATTATTGGAATGTCGTGTCGATTTCCGAAAAGTAAAGATATTCATGCTTTTTGGGATGTCTTAACGGGTGCTCAAGACTGTATTGAAGAAATTCCGGCTAACAGATGGTCTGAGTTTAAAGAATGGTATCATCCAGATCCTGAACATGAAGGTACCGCTCACACTAAATATGCTGGATTAGTTGAAGATCACGATTGTTTTGATCCCTTATTTTTTAATATCTCTCCCACTGAGGCTGAATTAATAGACCCTCAGCAAAGGATATTTTTGGAAGAAGCATGGAGTGCCATTGAAAATGCGGGTTACGCACCCAGCTCGTTAGCTAATACAAAGTGTGGAGTATATGTTGGCTGTACATCAGGTGATTATGCACATTTGTTAGCGAAGGCCGGGTATGATGGAGATGCACAATCTTTTACTGGCACCTCAAGTTCAATCTTAGCTGGGCGAATATCTTATTTCTTAAATTTAAAAGGGCCATCGCTAGCAATAGATACAGCCTGCTCTTCTTCATTAACAGCAATACACTTAGCCGCTGAGAGCATCAGACAAGGAGACAATGAACTTGCGATAGCCGGTGGTGTGAACATATTTTCAACTCCTTTAGCGCAAGTATTGACTTCTCAAACAGGAATGCAATCACCAGATGGTCGATGCTACACTTTTGATAAAAATGCAAACGGAACGGTGTTTTCTGAAGGCTGCGGTGTGATTTTGTTAAAATCGTTATCAGCAGCCATTAAAGATGGTGATGCTATTCTAGGTATTATTCGTGGAAGCGGAATCAATCAAGATGGAAAAACAAATGGTATCACCGCACCAAGCGCTCTTTCTCAGGAAAAATTACTTACTGAGGTTTATGAAAAATACCAAATTAATCCAGATAAAATAAGTTATGTAGAAGCGCATGGTACAGGGACGGTGCTGGGTGATCCCATCGAAATCCAAGGCTTAAATGGCGCTTTTCAAAAATTCACTGAACAAAAAGGATTTTGTGCGATTGGTTCAGTAAAGTCTAATATTGGCCATGCAAGTTATGCTGCAGGTGTTGCAGGTCTGATTAAAGTATTGTTATGTATAAAGCATCAACAGTTGGTTCCTTCTATTCACTATCATGAACCAAATAAACATATTAATTTTAATGAATCACCCTTTTTTGTGAATCGAGAGAATAGATATTGGCAAACCGCCGGAGAAGATAAACGGATAGCGGCAGTTAGTTCATTCGGATTTAATGGCAGCAATGCCCATGTTGTGATTGAAGAATATATTCCAGAAGCCAGTAAAGTTAACATTCAACATGAATCGCATATTATTCCCTTGTCTGCGAAATCAGATTCAGCGCTAAAAAGACTTGCCTCTAATCTACGTCGCTTTCTTAACGAACAAATGGATATAACAAATATCGCTTATGTTTTGCAAGTAGGGCGAAATGTGATGGATCACAGAGTGATATTTGCTGTTAAAAATATAGCTGAGCTTATCGAAAAGCTGGATTTATTCTTACATAATAAAGTTGATGGCTCTGAAGAGCATATTTCTGGTAAAAATATTGATTGGAAATTATTGTATGGTGATACTCTACCTAGTAGGGTTCATCTTCCTACTTATCCATTTGAAAAAGAGCGATATTGGGTAAAGTTACGCGAACCCTCCATTCAAGAGCAGAATATTGAATCCGTTATCAAGCTTCATATTCATCAATTTTTAAAAATACCATTAGATCAGCTCAATGTTA
>SCTP01000303.1 GCA_004322325.1 Gammaproteobacteria bacterium
CCAACATGAAGGCTGGCTCATTTTTCTTGGCCGAAATCAGCCGTACCACTTCTTCATTTAATCCAGGCGCCAGCGTATCCGATTCGATCGGTGTCACAAAACCGTAAGGGTATTGCTTTTGAACGACGTCTTGGATGAGTTTATTGCTCATAATGTAACCCTTGTATAACTTGCAGAGGAGACAGCGGCTTCAGCAAATCAGCGATGGTCAGCCCCCTCAGTAATGAACTAATTAAGCTATTGATTTTAAGCCAATTTTCTCGCATGGTACACAGCGTATCGATGCCGCACAGACCGGGGCTTTCACAGCATTCTGTCATGGCCACCTGGCCTTCCATCGCCGTAATCACATCCGATACTGTAATCGTGGCTGCCTCACGCGCCAGATGATAACCGCCTTCTGCCCCACGCACAGAGCTCACGAGCCCGCCATCAGATAGGATTTTGAGCACCTTGCTCACCGTCGGCGGCATAAGATGCAGCTTATCCGCAAGCGATGTCGCGCTTAAGACGACATGCGGCTCTTTTGCCATTTGACTTAGGATCAGCATGGCATAGTCGGTTAATTTGCCGATACGTAACATGGGGGATGAAGCCTACGTTATTCTAATGTGATGGATACAGTACCATATTTGTACTGATTGAGGCAAGTTATTAGTTTTTATCGGGAAAAAAATGATGATTGAGGCATTGTTTTAGGCTAAAAGGGCATTCCTCAGGAAAAATATCTTCACTTAATCCTGTTTCTTTAAGCGCGCTGACAATGGCTTGTTCATAAGCCTGCTCAAGTTTATTTTCTAACTCACGTTTCAAACTGGGACTTTCGTCGAGTAATTGAATAATTTGAATGCGTTGTTCTTTAATCGTGTATCTCCAACTATTTCCCCGCATCCCTGGCTGGTATTCCCATTTCAGCAAATGAGCAATCAAAAGAGCTAATCGATTTATTAACTCTCTCTTTTCACTTTTCCCCATGCTCTCTATTTCCTCTGCAACGTGTTCGATATCCACTTTAGATAAATTTCCTTCACGCAAGAGCTTGGCATTATGGATAGCCCAGGCATAAAAATCTTTTTCATACTCTTTCTGAATACTTTTAGCCATGCAGACTCCAGTGAATTTTAAGTAGCGAAAAAGATTATAACCTATTTCTCTACCTCTTTTCATGGCAAAATAAGCCCTTTTTTAAAGGTTCTTATTTTTGATCAAGCCATTAGCCTTAAAAAACAAACTCTTCCCTACTAACCTCATCCAAGGTCCCTTAGCCGGCGTGAGCACAGCTCCTTTTCGGCGCTTAACGTGGCGTTATAGTCAGCCTGCTTTTTCCTGCACGGAAATGATTTCTTGTAAAACCATTCTGCATCAATCGAAACAATTGCTCGAACGCTTCGTGAAAAAAGATCCGCAGGAAGGACCAGTTTGTTTTCAATTATCGAGCAATCATCCTCTTGAATTAGCTGAAGCAACTAAACGCGTCACAGATTATGGCGCTGACCTCATTGATTTAAACTGCGGTTGTCCGGTGAAAAAAATTCGCAGCAAAGGAGCAGGCTCGAGTTTGCTGAGTCAGCCTTCGAAACTGTCTCAACTAATTTGCGCGATGAAACAAAATACCTCTGTACCTATCTCCATTAAAATTCGTGTCGATGGTGGCAGTGATGAAAAATATAATCAGGAAATAGCCAAAGTTGTCAGTGATGCCGGCGCAGATTTTTTAATCGTCCATGGACGACATTGGACAGAGCATTATGAAACACCTTGCCGTTATGATGAAATTCGATTTTTTGTTGAGCAGTTAACGATTCCAGTTATTGGGAATGGCGATGTGGCATGTGTGGATTCGTTAAAGAAAATGCTGGCCACTGGCTGTGCCGGGGTGATGATTGGAAGAGCAGGCGTAGGGCAACCGTGGTTAATTAAAAAATTGATGGCCGACATCAAGCAGGAACCTTTTTCTATTCCTTCGATGAAAGAAATTGGCTTGATTTTTATGGAGCATGCCACACAGTTAGCCGATTTATTAGGTAATGAAAAATTTGCTATCCTTCAAATGCGTAAATTAGCTAAATATTATGGACGTGGCTTGAAGAATAGAATGGAATTTTGTGCGGCTGTTAATAGCTGTGAGAACTTAAATCAGCTAAAATACATTGTCGAAACGATTAATGAGGACAAGGATTATGCAATACAACAAACTAGGTCGAGCTGGCATTCGCCTTAGTGAAATCGCATTTGGCTCTTGGATCACGTTTGGTAAACAAGTTGATTTATCATTAGCTAAAACACTCATGCACACCGCTTTTGATAACGGGATCAACTTTTTCGATAACGCTGAAAGCTATGCGCATGGCGAAGCTGAAATAATCATGGGCAAGGTCTTGCAAGAGTTTCGGCGTGAAGATCTGGTCATTTCGACGAAAATATTTTGGGGTGGCAATGGGCCGAATGACACAGGGTTGTCACGTAAGCATTTAATCGAAGGAACTAAAAATTCCTTAAAGCGTCTGCAATTAGATCACGTGGATTTATTATTTTGCCATCGGCCTGATCCCCACACGCCAATTGATGAAACTGTTTTAGCCATGGATTATTTAGTGCGTGAAGGATTGGTTTTTTATTGGGGAACGTCAGAATGGAGTGCCATGCAAATTGAAACGGCGTATCAAACTGCGGAAGCATTAAATTGTATTAAACCTAGTATGGAGCAACCAAAATATAATCTTTTTTTCCGTGATCATTTAGAAAAAGATTATCTCCCCTTGTTTGAACAATATGGCATGGGGACAACGACCTGGAGTCCACTTGCATCAGGCATTTTATCAGGTAAATATAATCATGGTATTCCAAGTGATAGCCGCTTGGCGAAAGAAGCTTGGCTGATGCCAGATAATTTTATGCAGCTAGTTGATAAGGTAAAAAAATTGGAAGTGATTGCGAAAGAATTGGATTGCACACTAGCACAATTAGCGATTGCGTGGTGTTTGAAAAATCCGCATGTGAGTTCGGTGATTACAGGCGCCACGAAAATGGAACAATTAAAAGAAAACCTGGGGGCGGTTGAAGTGAAATCAAAATTAACTGCTGAGATCATGAAAAAAATTCGAGAAGAAATAGCATGGTAGTGTTAGGGTTAGGTTCGAATGTGGGTGATCGATTAGCCCATTTGCGTAAAGCTTTGCAAGCGATTCAAAAAATACCGGGTGTGATGGTTGAACAAGTTTCACCTGTTTATCTTTCCGATGCGTTGTTGCCAGACAATGCGCCGCCTGAATGGGACATGCCGCATCTTAATCTGGCTTTGCGTTGTCATACGACGTTAGAACCACTCGCGCTATTGAAAGAATTGAAAAATATTGAATGGAGTATTGGTAGGAAACCTGAAGTGCGTCATTGGGGCCCGCGGATTATCGATATTGATATTCTGGCTTGGGGTGAACTGGTCCTTCAAAGTGAGATTTTTACCGTCCCGCATCTTAATCTACAAGATAGGCCATTTGCATTATGGCCGCTCGCTGATGTGGCACCGCTTTGGACATTTCCATTGCCCGGACCTAATCAGGGCAAAACGGCTGCACAAATTGCCGAAAAATGGGGATCACGTTTTACCGGTGAAGCGCCCTTGCGAACGCAACAAATTTATCAGCGTGTGGATACGCCGCGGTTGGTTGGCGTAGTCAATGTCACGCCGGATTCTTTTTCTGATGGCGGTCAGTTTGTATCAGCTGATCACGCGCTGGCACACGCGTTATTATTAGTGAATTCAGGGGCGGAAATTATCGATATTGGCGCGGAATCGACGGCACCGAAAGCAGCGCCGTTAGAGGTAGCAACAGAATGGGCGAGGTTAGAGCCTATTTTACTGGCTTTGAAAAATGCGCGTGAGAGTTTCTTGATTCCACCGAAAATAAGTGTTGATACTCGTCATACAGAGGTAGCGGCAAAAGCATTAGCGATGGGGGTTGATTGGATTAATGATGTCACCGGATTACAAGATCCAGCGATGCAAGAAATCGTGCTGCATTCGAATGCGGATTGTGTGGTGATGCATCACATGAGTATTCCGGCTAGCCGTGATGTGGTTTTGCCGCGGGATCAAGATGTGGTGGAATTAGTGTATGAATGGGGGGCGAAGCAGTTAGAGAGTTTGGAGCGGAGAGGAATTCCGCGCGAGAGAATGATATTTGATCCGGGTGTGGGTTTTGGCAAAGTACCGGAGCATTCGTTGATGTTGGTGAAAGAGGCGGAAACGTTTAAGCAATTAGGCGTACGTTTGTTGATTGGGCATTCGCGCAAATCATTTTTATCTTTGTTTACAGGTCATCCGGCTGCTGAGCGTGATGTGGAAACGATAGCGATGTCGTTTTATCTGGCGAAGCATCAGGTGGATTATTTGCGGGTGCATGAGGTGGAAATGTCGGCACGTACGTTGAGGGTAGCAGCGGCGTTGTGAGCCACTGCTATACCTCTTAAGTTCTCATTATTTTGTAAAATATTTCTTTATTGTCTTTCATTAAAAATGAAATAAATCGCATAACAACCACCGTAAAGATAAATCTTATAGGTAATACCCAAAATAGGCTTCCTCCCATTAGTACAATAATGATGGTATCTTCAATAATGGAATGAAATAAATTCATGGAAGTAATTGAAAGCAGGACATCATCAGAATCTAATTCCCCTATTTCAATCTCTTTCAATAGGAGCACACCGCCGTAAACAAGTCCTAGTGTCATGCCAACTAAAGTAATAGGGGCGCACTTCTTTGAGACACCGATGAGTGACAAATAAGGAGCCAATATCGTACCTAACTTATGGACAAGACCATACTTTTTTAATAAATCGAGTAATAGTACAAGTCCTAACAGCATCATTAACACAAATAAATAGCTTTTACCTTGGTAGAGTACCCAGTCAAATAAATTGTTTTCCGAAATACTAGAGGATCCGAGCATGATAGTGGCTGGAGCTTGTAATAGCTTGAAGGCTGAAAATAAATGGTTAAAAGCATAGGCTAATCCTATTGCACTCGCCACTCTCAGTACGAGCGCAAAGATTGCGCTAACGCCGCACTTTTGAACCATTCTTATTTCAATAGGTAAGCCATGCGCCATCAACATTAAAATGCCTAGTATGGTCACTTGCGCCATGGACACATGAATTAAGCCAGAGAGCGAAACAAACAACAGCGCGCCTGCCCATAGATTTGTGGCTATAGTAATAGCCCAAACCAATCCCATTAAACCAGGCAACCCTACAAAAATCATGATCGGTTCTAAAAGTTTACCAAAAATAGTGATCAATCCTATCATTTCCAGAATTTTTACTATTATGCTAATTGGTATCATTAGCCTAAGAATTTTTAACCAAAGTTTAAATGCGCCTTTAATACTAGGAATAAGAAATTGAATAATAGATTTCATCGATAAGTTTCCCTTTTACTTGAAAATTAACTTTAATTCCCCCTAAGGCTTCATTCCAACTTTCTCTTGTAATTCGAGAGGAAGTCGGCTGAGGTTTGTTTTCGAAAAAAAACCACTCGTACTGATATACTTTACACAAATAGAAACTAAGCTAGGCACAAGTGACCGATAGAATTTGATTATCTCTATCGATTTTTGCAAATTGCCAATAACAAGCTGATCGTTTTCCTTTGCTAATTCTTTTTCAAAGTCTGTCAAGATTTGCGTCCAACCTTCTTTATTATAATTTTTGTCGTGAAAAACTCCCTCTAATTTTTGTTTAAAATTATCAGGATCTATCCGTCCTTCATTTAACAAAAATATTCTCCAAAAAACAGAAGGTAACCGCAATTCAAAAATTTTCCTATCAGTCTCGCTTCCACGATGTAATTGTCTAGGTGATCCATTCTGAGAACCAATCTCAAAAAGATTAATGGCGTCCATTGTTGGACATTCTCGAGCTACCTGTTTAGGCTGTATCACACTATACTGGATATCTGGATCATATTTATTATGTTGATTAAGCGTTAATTCTTTTACAGGCTCTGCTTCAACAAGCACCTGATTAATTTCATTTAGAAATAATTTTTTCATTTAATATACTCCTTTAAATTCAAATGGTTAATAATCATCCTTGAAATTTGTAAGGCATGCTTACAAATTTCAAGGAAAATAAAATCTCCTAAATAAAACTATTAAAATTCAATAACATACTATATAATTTTGACTAAATTAAATTAAGAGTTTAAAATAGTCAAATGTTTATTGAGCGCGATATCACAAAACAATTAATCCAAGCTCCTGCCTGGATTCAGATCTTACTCGGTCCCCGTCAATGCGGCAAAAGTACCTTATTCGCCTCCCTTTTTTCACCCCAAACACCTTTCAAAGAAATCACTTTCGATGATTTACAATTACGCCAACTTGCTAATCAAGATCCAGCTCTTTTCTTGCAGCAATTTGACCCCCCACTTTTATTAGACGAAGTGCAATATGTTCCTCAACTTTTCCCCGAATTGAAAAAAAAGATCGATGAAATAAAACGGGCAGCTGTTTTTCAGCCGCATTCAGGAGAAAAACCCCGGGTATTATTCCGCTTAACAGGATCAAACCAAATCTTGATGGATAAAAGTGTGAAAGAAAGCTTAGCTGGTCGTGCTTCTTACTACCATCTAAACACATTAACCGTTCACGAAATTCTCCATGCCTTACCCGAAACGTCTATACAAGATATTTTATTTAAAGGCGGTTGGCCTGAGCTTTATACCAATCCTGCCTTATTCACCACTACTTATTTAAATGATTACATCCGTAGCTATGTCGAAAAAGATATTGTGATGAGTGCCGGTATTCAAAAAATAACCGAATTTCTTACCGTTCTTCGTTTATGTGCAGCAAGAACAGGACAAGAAACGGATTATACCGATATCCATAAAGATAGCGGTGTAAGCTCAGCTACCGTCAAAGAATGGATTGGTTTCTTAGAACGTGCTGATCTTGTTTACCAGCTCAAACCTTTTTTTAATAATCTCAATAAACGTCTTATCAAAAGACCAAAATTGTATTTTTTAGATACAGGCTTAGCTGCAAGGCTTCAAGGTTGGTCTGAAATTTTACCCTTACTGAGCAGCCCTCAAATAGGTTGCTTATTTGAAACGTTGGTTTTAGCAGAAATCGTCAAATTCATTCGGAACCATGGAAAAGATTGGAAATTATTTTTTTGGCGAACGAAAGATGGACAAGAAATTGATATCGTGCTCAAAACAGCTCGTGGTCATTTACATGCGTTTGAGGCTAAATATGCAATACATGGCGTATCAAAGGCTATTTCTTATCCACCTGCGTTTCAAAAAGAATTTTCACCTAACGTACCGTTAGTAGTCGTGGCATCCGGTGGACAGATGTTAAAACTTTCTTCTCATTGTATTGTGATGCCTATTTCAGCGTTACACGACTATTTACTAAGCTTATAGTGCTGACAGTATGAAACGATCCAAACACGACCACCCTATCCCCTGGTTGCGCTTCTTTCCTAGCCATCTGATAAGCTTCCTCGATACTCGAGCATACGGTTACTTTTTCAACTCTCGCTTCCTCAAAGGCTTTCTCTAACCTCTCCCTTCCCGCTGCCCGTTTAACCGATAAAGGTGCCATGTACCACTGATCAATCACCCCACTAATCATCTGAATACTCTCTGCCATATCCTTATCCGCCAACATAGAAAACACCGCACGCGTTTTTCCTTCACAAGGCATCTCCCTCAACCGTTTCGCCAACCACGCCATCGAGGCGGGATTATGAGACACATCATAAATTTCCATCACCGACCCTGGTACTATCTGCACCCGCCCCACGAGCGTGACAGTGGATAACCCTTCCTCAATCGCCGTCCGGTTAACAGGTAATCGCGATTGCAATAAAGTCACCGTCATTAACACAGTCGACATATTTTGGAGCATGAGAGAACTCAGCGGTAAGTCATCATAACGAACTTCCGAGGAAATCCACGACCATTGCTCTCCCTTCTCCTGATAATGAAATTCTTTCCCCTGACAAAAAAACGGCGCTCCTCCTACTAATGAGGACGGAGGATCACTATCCCCACACACTGCTGGCTTACCTGCCCGAAAGATACCCGCCTTCTCCCGCCCAATCGCTTCCCGCGTCGACCCAAGCCAATCAACATGATCAATACTAATACTCGTCACTACCGCCACATCCGCATCCAAAATATTCACCGCATCCAATCGCCCCCCTAACCCTACTTCCAATATCCACACATCCAACGGATACTGCTTAAAAATTAAAAGAGCTGCTAACGTACAAAATTCAAAAGGCGTTAACGTAATCTCACCTCGCACTGCCTCAATCTTCTCAAACGCCTGACAAAATTCCTCATCCCGCGCTTCTCGCCCATCAATCCGTACTTGCTCGTTATGTTTAAACAAAATAGGCGACGTAAAAGCCCCTACCCGATAACCCGCTGCCCGATAAATCGCCTCCAACCCAGCGACTGTCGATCCTTTCCCATTTGTCCCTCCCACAATGATCACCGGACAATTAGGTGTTAGAACATCTAAGCGAATAGCGACTTGTTTCACCCGATCAAGACCCAATTCCCATTCCGATGAATGAACCGAACTTATCCAATCTAACCATTCAGATAATGTGGAAAAGTACATGGTAAGCCCCCTTAATAGGCTGTGTATAAAACGGGAATAGCTTCCCATGACGACAGGACGCTTGATTTATCCCCATTAACCTTTTTTTCATACTAAAGTTTTCCACAGGTTATAATTCTCTTAACTTATTGAATTTAATATAGTTTAAGATGTAATCCACAAAAAATGCATCACTAATAATTAAAAAAATCTTTAAAAAATTAAAAAGATTATTTTGATTAATCAAAGCGAATTATATTTTCTAGACAAAAAAAAGCCCACTCTCAAAGTGGGCTATTCATTAATTTAAAAAATTTTATTGCAATTTCATCCCCACCTCGTGCGGGATGCCATCTCTTTCTTCCGACAAATACGAAACAAACTGCCAATCCACCAGCGTATCCTGGTTCTTCGAAGCTTCCGTAATCAAATGCACCACACCCGGTAAAGAGGCGCCATAGGCATCACCGTGTTCCTCTAAAGGATCATGAGCTTCAATGTATAACCGATCATTTTGCCAGGCGACTTTCACAGGTGTATTAATAATCACAACCGGTATCCCTCTTTTAACAGAAGGAAAGAAGCTTTGAATATCCGATTCATACATACGAATACAACCAAAACTCGCCCGCTTACCAATACTTTCTGGAAAAATCGTACTGTGAATTAAATAAGTGGGGATACCAGTGTAAATGGCATAAGGACCTAATGGGTTGTCAGGACCCGGTGGCATCACTTTCGGGACGATAATTCCCTGTTGCAAATCAAATTGACGAATATCTTCCGGCGGTGTCCAGGTCGGATTGGTGGCTTTTCGGGCAACAATGGTTTCTTTAATAGGAATCGTCTTACCCACTTTCCCTATTCCAATCGGATAAGTTAATACTTGATTCGTTCCTTCCGGAAAATAATACAGACGCATTTCCGGTAAGTTGATCACAATGCCACGCCGTGGTTCATTCGGTAAAAGATGCTGTGTTGTAATTTGTAACGGCACACCTGGTGTAAATCCTCTCGCCATATCCAAATGAGGATTCGCATTTTCAATCGCGTTGTACCCTAGATCGTAACGTTGCGCGACCGTAAGTACATTGTCACCTTCACTCGCCGTACTGTATTGTATTTCCCCAATTAACGATTCACTCGGCGGCGGCACATCATACGCAGTCGCAAAAGCCTGTGTTGAAATTAAAAGTAAAACTGCCGAGAGGACGTTACTTATTTTTTTATTCATTTTTTTTCCTTAGTTCACCCGTTTGTTAAGTTAAATAGTGAGAATGCGATAACCAATGTTGATCAGGATAGTAAGCAAATAGGACAGTGTTACCTTTAATGGTATCAATAATGGGTTTAGCCAATTCTTTACCCACCGCAGGACAACCCCAACTTCGACCCATTTCACCATATTGACGTGCCACACTCGGATCCACATACCAAGCACCGTGAATAACCACATCACGCCGATAAGCATTATCATTAACCCCTGGCTCCAATCCTTTAAGACGTAATGAGTATCCATCACCACCCATATAAGGTTCATCTGTTACAAATACCCCTAAGCTTGATTTTAAACTGCCTAG
>SCTP01000304.1 GCA_004322325.1 Gammaproteobacteria bacterium
GCAATCGTTTAAAGTAAGGAATAAATTATGCCGACTACATCATCGTTAGGTATACGTGGACGATTGGTAATAGGTTTTGGCGCTGTCTTATTAATTTTGATAATTGCCATTAGTATGGTTTTAATCAAAGTTACTATTTCTAAGCGTTTTGCAGAAGAGGTGCTTGAAGTACATATCCCTAGTGTGGAGGCTTGTTTTGTATTAAATGGGCAAATTTATCAATCAGTTGCCTCATTACATGGCTGGGTACTCACGCATCATCCCCAATTTAAAAGTGATTTAATGGTGTCATGGAAAAATATAGTTCGTGCAGAAGAGGCTTTAGATAACTTTACGAATGATGAGCATTGGTCTTCTGAAGATCGACAGAAATGGCAGGAAGCAAAAGCATTACTTGAGCAGTTGAAAACACTTGAAATGAGAATAATGAATACTTCTTCAGCTGTAACGACAATAGTACCCAAATTAACGACAGAGATCTTACCACTTACTAATAAAATCTATGATATTTTAGATGGTGTGATGCTAGCGGATGGTAATCGGGGTAGTGGCATATTTACTGATCAAAGTTTATTACTGAAAGAAGGTGTAGAAGAAATTGCAAGTAATATGACAGTTATTCAATTTATCGAATATACGGTATTAATCATAGGAATGATTGCTTCGTTACTTATTTCCTTCTATACCATAAGAAACATTTCGCAGTATATCGTGGTTTTTAGACAGCATAGTAATAGGGTTGCCACAGGAGATTTGACCCAACGTATTGCTATTACGGGCCATGATGAGATGGGACAGTTAGGTCAGGACCTAAATACAATGACAGATAGTTTGGCGATTATCACGAAACAAATTACCGAAGCTTGTCAAAATATTGTTACTACCATTGAGGAAGTCAGTCATTCCGTTAATGCCCAATCAACAGGGGCTTCTGAACAAGCCTCCTCCATTAATCAGATCACCGCTTCTTTGGAAGAAATTGAAAAAAGTTCGATGCAAACGATGGATAAAGCCAAAGCACTAGGAGAAGCGGCAGAACATACGCGAGAACAAGGTCAATTGGGTTTAGAAGCGGTGGAGCAAAGTATTAATGGCATGAAAGCAGTGCGGGATAAAGTACAAGCGATTGCTCAAACTATTCTTGATCTCAGTAATCAAACACAGCAAGTAGGAGAAATTACCGCGGTGGTAAATGGCTTAGCACAGCAATTGAAAATGCTTGCCTTGAATGCTTCGATTGAAGCGGCAAAAGCAGGTGAGGCTGGCAAAGGATTTGCTATTGTGGCAACGGAAGTTAAGAATCTTGCCGAACAATCTGAGCAATCGACGGCACAAGTACAAAAAATTCTCGAAGATATTCGTCATGCTACTGAAAAAGCTGTGATGGTCACCGAAGAAGGAATGAAAGGGGTGGATCATGGCACAGAATTAGTTGAGCAGACAGGACAGGTGGTGCGAAATTTAAGTGAAGTGATTCATGATACAACGATTGCGACACAACAAATTGAAGCGGCAATACGCCAAGAGGGAATTGGGATTGAGCAAATTACCACTGGGATGAATGAAATTCATCAAGTGACCTCTTCTTCTGTTGAGGGTGTTAAACAAACCACCGAGGCTATTAATGATTTAGTCACGATTGCTAAAAATCTTAAAAAATATACTGACATATATAAAGTTTAACAAGAAGGAGTAATAAACTCATGCTAGGACTTGATTTAAGGGTTAGAGGACGTCTATTTGCAGGGTTTTTCGCTATTATACTGCTTCTATTAATCGCTATTATTATTGTTTTATGCAAAATTGTTTTTGCGGAGACGCTTGCTGAAAGAGTCATTCAGACAGAGTTACCTGCCTATAATGCTTTTCTCGATTTAAACGGACAAATTTATCAATCTCAAGCTTCATTGAATAATTATTTACTCGCTCATGATGAAAAATATAAAGATGATTTTTCTCGTGCTTGGCAAAATATAAATCGAGTACAACTGGCCTTGGATGTTTTTTCGCCTGCTTGGACAAGCGATAGCCAAGCAAAATGGATCGAAGCTAAATCATTACTGGGACAATTAAAAGCAATTGAAAGTCAATTAATAAATAGTAAAAATGGTCTAAACACATTAAAGGAAATTTCAGCAGAATTGATACCATTAAAAAGTAAACTGTTAGATATTTTAGATGGTAAGCTGGCTCTATCAGGAGATCGAGTAGGTGGTTTGTATGATATGCAGTATGATCTTCTTTCCAGTGGCGCTGAAGAAGTAGTGAATGATATTAATACGGTTAAAATTGTCGAATATATGTTATTAGTGATTGGTATTATATTTTCTATCGTTATTACTTTATTAACAGCTCATCAAATTTTATATCCGCTTAATAGTGCAATTGACATTGCGAAACAAATTGCTTCGGGAGAACGTAATATTCCAATTACCGTCACTAAAAAAGATGAATTTGGAGAATTATTAACTGCCTTAAATAAAATGCAAATAGCCATCAGAGAAAATGAAGAAAAATTAAAAAAGAATGAAGCACGTACACGTGAGTTATTTGAAGAAATTGTCCAAACAGCTAATCTTTTTAGTAGGCATAGCAGTAAGGTAGCAGGAGGAGATTTAACTCAGCGTCTTGCGATTGATAAAGAAGATCAAATGAGTAAATTAGGCAAAGACTTAAATACGATGACAGAAAGTTTGGCCACGATGACAAAGCAGATTACGGAAGCTTGTCAGAATATGGTCTCCACCATCGAAGAAGTAAAACATGCTATTGATGTGCAAGCGACAGGAGCTTCTGAGCAAGCGTCTTCTATTAATCAAATTACAGCATCGCTAGAAGAAATAGAAAAAAGTGCTGTTCAAACCATGGATAAAGCCAAAACATTAGGTGAAATGGCGGAACATACTCATGAAAAAGGAATGATGGGTTTGCAGGCCGTTGAACAGAGTGTCAGTGGCATGAAAGGTGTACGTGAAAAAGTACAAACAATTGCGCAAAGTATTTTAGATTTAAGCAATCAAACGCAACAAGTGGGAGAAATTACAGCCGTAGTAAATAATTTAGCTCAGCAATCTAAAATGCTAGCATTGAATGCTTCGATTGAAGCAGCAAAAGCAGGGGAGGCCGGTAAAGGCTTCGCTGTCGTGGCCGCGGAAGTCAAAAATCTAGCAGAGCAATCAGAGCAATCGACGGCGCAAGTACAAAAAATTCTCGAAGATATTCGTCATGCAACAGAAAAAGCAGTGATGGCGACAGAAGAAGGAACAAAGGGAGTGGATCATGGAACGACGCTGGTGGAACAAACAGGTGAAATCGTTCGTAGTTTAAGTGAAGTGATTCATGAAACTACGATTGCGACACAACAAATTGAAGCGTCTATTCATCAAGAGACCATTGGCATTGAACAAATTACGGCTGGGATGAATGAAATTCATCAAGTGACTGCTTCGTTTGTGGATAGCGTGAAACAAACAACCGAAGCCATTGGTAATTTAGCATCGATTGCCAATATTTTAAAAAAATATATCGATATGTATAAGCTATAAAGTAAAGCGTACTTTAACATACGAACCTGGCGCATCTTCAATGATATTTTTGCTGATGTCGCAGTCTACCGATTGTAACTCGCCAGAATAATTTTTTAGCCACGTGGCCCAATCATCCCACCATGAACCTGGGTTGAGTGTAGCAGAAAATAAATAATCTTCTGGATGTTGATGAGATTGGTTGCTGGTCCAATAACTATATTTATTTCGATACGGCGGATTAACTACCCCTGCCACATGACCTGATGTGGTTAAAACAAATCGGACTGGACCTGACAAATAATGGCTACTTTTATAGCTCGATGACCATGGAACAATATGGTCATCTTGTGCGGCTAAAAAATAACTGGGTATGGTAATACAACGTAGATCGATAGGCGTGCCACTTAGTTTAAGTTTATTTGATTGCACGAGATAATTATGAAGATACATATTGCGTAAATAAAAACGATGAACGTGTTCAGGAATATTAATGGGATCCGCATTCCAATATAATAAATCGAAGGGTTTCGGTTTTTCTCCTTTTAAATAATAATTCACAAAAGCAGACCAGATTAAATCATTTGCACGTAATAAGTTAAACACAGCTGACATGATTTTACCGTCTAAATAACCTTTACTTTCCATATGTTTTTCTAAGATGGCCAATTGATTTGCATCGATAAAATTTCCGAGATCACCCGGTTCTGAAAAATCAAATAAGGTCGTTAGAAAAGTAGCGCTTTTTATACAAGAATCCTGTTTTTTCGCCAGATAAGCTAACGTACAGCCAAGTAGCGTGCCACCGATGCAATAACCTAGTACATTGATATGATCTATCTTTTTGATTTTTTTAATAATTTTTAAGGCAGCCAAAGGGCCTTCTTGCAGGTAATGAGAGAAGTTTTTTTTCCGATGCGCTTCCTTTGCATTCACCCATGAAATCATAAAAACGTTCCATCCTTGATCCACCAACCATTTAACCAGCGAGTTTTCTGATTGCAGATCTAATATGTAATATTTATTAATCCAGGGTGGAATAATTAATAAAGGATAGGTATAAGTTTTTTCTGTGGTCGGTTGATAATGAATGAGTTGCATTAAGTCATTTTGATAAATCACATGACCTTTGGTGCAAGCAATATTTTCGCCTGGTTTAAAGAAATCTAAATCCGTTGGCGTGATAGTTAATAATCCTTTGCCTTGTTCAAGATCTGCTAGAAATTGCTGCATGCCATTAATAAAATTGCCACCATCCATTTCAATTGTTTTAGCGATGATATCCGGATTGGTAGCAACAAAATTGTTAGGAGAAAGGGCATCAAGCAATTGTTTAGTATAAAACGTTAATTTTTTCGCTATCTTACTATTTTCGTCTGTCGTGATATTCTCCGTCCATTGCTGAAGATGCTGCGATAAGAGCGAATAACTTTTTTTAATAAAATGAAAAGCCACTTGTTGCTGCCAGGGGGTATTGCCTGTTTCTTGACATAAGGCCAAATAATCTTGCCAATAATCGGATTGCATATTAAATAATTTATCAGGATGTTGTTCGATACAACTCGCGAGCTGCTGCCAAGTCTCAATGATGTGTTTGATAGCAGGATCCATGCGTATCCTTTATATTAAATATTGCCCGCCATTAATAGTGAGATTGGAGCCGGTAATAAAACTACTGGCTTCCTCGGCTAAAAAAACCACCGCACGGGCGATTTCTTCTGGCTGACCCAGTCGCCCAACGGGAATTTGAGCGATGATTTTTTCTCGAATGGCTTGAGGGACAGACATCACCATTGGGGTGTTAATGTAGCCGGGTGAGATGGTATTAACCGTGATGCCTTTGCGAGCAACTTCTTGCGCTAAACTTTTAGTAAAACCATGGATACCCGCTTTTGCGGCGGCGTAGTGAGTTTGGCCAAATTGGCCTTTCTGACCAT
>SCTP01000305.1 GCA_004322325.1 Gammaproteobacteria bacterium
AGCGAGTTAATACGAGAAGCGATTGATTATTTTATTGCTTTTACTGTGGAACAAAAAAAGAACAAGTTATCTGCTCTTCAAGCAGCTAAAGGCTTATGGTCAGAGAGGACTGATTTACCTAATTTTACAGAATTGCGCAAAGAATTCGATAAACACAAGTAAAGGAATTGATATGTCAAAAAAATGGTTAATTGATACAGATGTGTTAATAGATTATCTCAAAGGAGTATCTCAAGCTATAGAGTTCTTAGATAAAATCATAGAAAGAACAACTTGCTATCTTTCCGTTATTACCGTAGCAGAACTTTACGCAGGAATAAGGGAAGGAAAGGAAAAGCAATTATTTGAAAATTTCCTTCGAGTATTTGAGGTTATACCTATCGATGAGAATTTGGCACGCATTGGCGGTTTATATCGTCGCGAGTATGGTAAAACGCACGGCGTAGGATTAGCTGATGCCATGATTGCTGCCACAGTAGAAGAACTTGATTTAAGACTAGTGACGTTGAACAAGAAACATTTCCCTATGTTAAAAGACATAATGGTTCCTTATTCAAAATCTAATTAAGTGGGTCGTCTGCGATTCGAACGCAGGACCAACAGGTTAAAAGCCTGCTGCTCTACCGACTGAGCTAACGACCCATCTAAGAATGCATACAGCGGAGTCGCATATATTACGGATTTTGAAGAAAATATCAATGGGTGAATGATAGTTTATTGTGGGCAAAAATTAATCAATGTGGGACGGCATTTATTATAAAATTCAGTTGCGTACGGATTATCGGATTGATATAAAGTTGAATCCTAGGAAAAATTAACGACAAGGAAAGACACTTTATGCTTCACAATGATGTTTCAGTGCCCAGCTCCTCCCCCGACGATCACGTTATCGAACAGTTCCAAATTCTGCATCAAAAGACACAACTTCTTGAAGAACGCATTGATACATTAGAGCAAAAAATTGTTAGCTTAGAGATGTCTGATCCCGAAATTCAAAAGGTGTTAGCCAATAAACAGCTGCTTAAAGCGGTTAAACAAAATAATCTTGAGATGGTACGGGATGCCTTAAAAAAAGGCGCGGAGATCAATAAACGTTATGACGATTTATCAGGCGAGACAGTATTACATCTCGCTGTCTTTTATGGCTATCCCGAGATAATCACTGAGCTGCTGGCCAAAGAGGCTGATCCGACCATCCTCAACAATAAAGGCATCACACCGATTGACTATGCTGATTATAAAACCTCTTCGCCCGAGCTGAAGCTATTATTGGTCAATCAACTTCTCATTTCTGCTACTAAAAACTATCCCGATAATCCCGATAATATTGAAAAAGCAATTGCAGGAGGGGCTGATATTCGCACAGCAAGAGATGGTAAGGGAAATTCCGTCCTGGATATCGCTATTGAAAAGCGCAATATCTCCTTACTTGAGAAACTAATTCAGCTCGGGGCAGACGTGAAAGCAAAAGGCGCCAAAGGCCGTACGCCTCTTCATAGTGCTGCTTTGCTTTATAATGAAAACAAAAACTTCACAAAAATCCTGTTTAGAAAATTAGCTGAAGATAATTTAGCCGAAGATAATAAAGAATTTATCGCAGATATTGTGGATGAGGAAGGAGAATCGCCTGTAGATATAGTACAAAATAAAAAGTTAGCTTCTCATATTTCACAAAGTTATGGTAAATATTGGGGTATTGTAAGAACATTAAAATTATCTTGCTCTCCTTATAGCACTTTTAGCAGCAGTTCTAGCCAGAGTTATGGCAGCGAGACGGAAGAAAACAGCAACACATCCACTTCTTCTGCTAAGTTCTATGATAGTGACGATGAGAATAACAATAACGATAAAACATCACCTTCCCTGAACCTCTCCCCATAAGTATTTATGCAACTGAATCTGCAATCGAACTGGCAATTGGTCGCGCAAGATCCAATCTGCCAGTTCACCTGCATTCATCTGCTGATAACTCGGTGAGAATAATACCTGGCAGCGATCTGCTAACTGGTGCTCACGCAAAATTTGCTTCGCCCACTCATAATCTGCTTGATCACAAATGACAAATTTGACTTGATCATGAGGCAGCAAGTGGCGAATATTTTCCCAATGGTTCTTTTCCACTTCCCCCGATGCCGGCGTTTTAATATCCACGACTTTTACCACACGCGTGTCCACTTGAGCCACATCCAACGCCCCACTGGTTTCAAGCGACACTTCATAACCTTCATCACATAAACGCGTGAGCAAAGGTAAACAAGCTTTTTGCGCTAAGGGTTCACCCCCTGTCACCGTCACATAATGCGTATTATATTTTTTCACTTCCGCAAGAATCGCATCCAACTCATACCACGTCCCGCCATGAAAAGCATAAGCCGTATCGCAATATTGGCAGCGCAGCGGACAGCCGGTTAAACGCACAAAGACAGTTGGAATGCCAACTGTCCTTGTTTCACCCTGTAGAGAGAAAAAGATTTCGGTAAGACGCAATCGATTCACTAATGACCCGCTAGCTTAATCTGCTTTATTTGCTCCGAAGCAAGCCGAGCGGAAGCGGTGCCTGGATAGTGATTAATGACCGTCTTGAACGCTGTTTTCGCATCAGCCCACTTAAATTGCGAAGCATAAATTAATCCTACTTTTAATTGTGCATCAGAAACACGCGGACTGTTAGGATAATTTTTTACGACCGTGTTGAATTCAGTTAAGGCTTGATCGTTTTTACCCATCAAACCATAGAGCTCACCTAACCAATAATGCGCATTGGATGCAAATTGGCCAGAAGGATATTTTTGCAGCATCTTCTGTAATTCCACAACGGCTTCATTGTATTTCTTCGCTTTAATAAGGTTATAAGCCGTTTGATAAATTTGCTGCTCTTCCGCCACATCCGGCTGCGGTTGATCGTTTGATGCCGTGGTTGCCGCCGCAGCAGAGGGGGTATCAGAAGAAGAGTCGGTACTGGCACTGGTAGCGGGTGTACTTGCTACTTGCTTGGCAGCCGCTAACTTACGGCTCGCTTTTGGCAACATCGGCTTGGGTGCTGGTGCAGCGGCGGTTTGCTGCAGACGTTTATCGAGATCAGCATACATACTCTTTTGCTGACTTTGAACTTGCTGCAACTGATGAGTCAATTGCTCTACTTGAGCCCGCAAGGATTGAACCTGACCTTGTAAAGACGCTGCGCGCGCAGAGGTATCGCTATTTTGCATGTTGTTAACTTGCTGCTCCACTCGCCGCATGCGCTGTTCCATGCTTAAAGGCGGTTGCTGCACGGTGACCGTCGGGCTAGCGGCTGCTTGTTGCTGAGGCGGTACATAAGCACCGTCTTGCTCTTCTTGCCCTCCCGGCGGCGGTGGAGGAGGTAAATCCTGCTGCGCCTGGGCATTCGCCGTATCAAATTGCTGCTGCATGGTATCAGCATCGTAAACAGGCGCCGCGGACTCTGCAAAAACAGGCATTGCTATCCCTAAACATACCGCTAGGCTTAACCATTTCACTGCTTTTTGAAGAGTCTGCATAAGCTTCCTTACCTTTGTAAGTAGACTAACACCACACGTCTATCCATTTGATAATCGGATTCGCTGCGGCCCGATGAGGCTAACTTTTCAGCACCGTAACTGACAACGCGAATCTGTGATGGATTGACGCCCTTGGCAATCATCATTTGTGCCACGGCTTTGGCACGACGCTCGCCTAAGCCAATATTATACTCACGGCTGCCGCGAGGATCAGTATGACCTTCCAGCATCACTTTTGCGCTGGCGTGCGCGATTAAATAGTTAGCGTTCGCATTGATAGCAGGTTTATCGTCTTCGTGAACCATATCGCTATCAAAATCGAAGTAATAAACTTTCTTAGAGAGAGAAGAACGTGAACCCTGACCTTGATCGCCAAAGCTAGCGTCATCTCCTACCCCAGAAGATTGTGCCTGAGAACTGTAGGCGGCATTCGCATCGTTGACAGAATTATCGTATTGTCGTTTATGCGATGAACAGCCTGTGAAAGCCATCATGAACGCCACACCGACTAACATAACGTTTATCCATTGCTTGAATTTCATTTGTCTCCCCCTATCCCCCAGTTAAAAATCTTTACAGTTGCATTAAGGCAAAAGTATACCTTGAAATAGCGAGTTATCAAGAGCTAAACGGCGACCAGGCCGGATCTTGAGCTTCTCCCGTACGCGCTGGCAACACCAGTTGGATACTTCCATCGGCTGATACCATGCCCAAGACATTACGGCCATCCGCTAAAGTATCGTACAAGACCATACCGCCATTGGGCGCAATGCTGGGAGAAGAACTATCGCCCGATGAATTGGTTAATACGCGGGTCGTGCCGGAATCTAAATCTAAGATGGCTATTTTATAGACGCCTGAGACCCGATGAATCATTATCACGTGATTACCATCGGGAGTAAAAGAAGCGCGCGCATTATAAGGACCATCGTAAGAGAGACGAGACGTTGACCCGCCGCTGACATTAGCCTGATAAATTTGCGGACCACCACCACGATCAGAAGTAAAGACCAATGACTTGCCATCGGGCGACCACGAAGGCTCGGTATTGATGTAAAAATCGTGCGTAATTTGGGTTAATCGATGCGATGCAATATCCATCACATAGATATTAGGCGAACCGCTTTTAGATAATACAAGCGCTAACTTACGGCCATCAGGTGACCAATCGGGTGCGCCATTGATGCCAGGGAAGTTGCTTAATAAGCGCCGTGCGCCCGTTGCCACATCTTGGATATAAATGCCGGCACGCTGATTTTCGAAGG
>SCTP01000306.1 GCA_004322325.1 Gammaproteobacteria bacterium
TTAAACGAACACCTAAAACTCATTGAAAAATGCTTGGGCGTCATCATCAAGCGGCGAGGACCTACGTTTTCAGTAAGTGGTGAACACGTTGCCGTTAAACAAGCCTGTGATACCCTTAACAACCTTTATCACGAGACTGAAAAAGTGAACATACTGGAATCGAAAGAAGTTCATCTTTATCTGCAAACCGTAGGTAAAAAACCATCGCATGATCATCGGGATGATTACATGGAAATTCGATTAAGGAAAATGAACATCACGGCCCGAGGCGAAAATCAGGTACATTACATTCGCAGTATTTTAGATAACGATATCAATTTTGGTATTGGGCCTGCGGGTACGGGAAAAACATTTCTTGCTGTCGCTTGCGCCGTGCAAGCATTAGAATCCGAACGTGTCGGCCGAATTATTTTAGTGAGGCCGATTGTGGAAGCAGGTGAGAAACTAGGTTTCTTGCCAGGCGACATTGCCCAGAAAGTTCATCCTTATCTGCAACCGCTATATGATGCGCTGTATGAAATGATGGGTTTTGAAAAAGTAAATCAATTAATTGATAAAGACGTGATTGAATTATTACCGCTTGCTTACATGCGCGGTCGATCGTTGAATGATTCATTCATTATCTTGGATGAAGCGCAGAATACGACGATAGAGCAAATGAAAATGTTCTTAACGCGTATTGGCTTCAATTCAAAAGCGGTCATCACGGGTGATGTGACACAAATTGATTTAGCAAATCGGCGTGATTCTGGTTTAATACACGCTAATGAAGTATTAAAAAACATTAAAGGTATCAGCTTCTCGCAATTTCAGGTCTCGGATGTAGTACGACATCCGTTAGTTCAAGCGATTGTGGAAGCGTACGAAAAACATGACAAATAATCGTTGAGAATATGTATCACATAACTATTCAGCAAGCGGCTGACAATGTATTTGTTCCAGCCGCCTCTTTATTACGCAAATGGGCTAAACAAGCACTCCGTGAGCAGCTTCCTCGTGCGGAAGTGACTATTCGCGTGGTGAATGTGGATGAAATGACCGAATTAAATACCACGTATCGGCATAAAAAAGGACCGACGAACGTATTGTCGTTTCCGTTTGATATGCCTGAAGGCATGATGGAGAAACAGCCTATTTTAGGTGATATTATCATTTGTGCTGAGGTAGTGAATCGTGAAGCACGGGAGCAAAACAAAGCACCGCAAGCGCATTGGGCGCACATGATTGTGCATGGTATTTTTCACTTGTTACGCTATGATCATGAAACAGAGGCAGAAGCAGAAGTGATGGAAGCATTAGAAATTAAAACTTTACGTATATTAGGCTTTGAGGATCCTTATCATGAGTCAATCTAAATCTCGTTCTTGGCTAGAACGTTTTATTGCTTTACTCGCACGCGAGCCGCAAGACCGTGATCAGCTCATGGAGATGCTGCGCAATGCAGAAGAACGTGATGTATTGAGTGCGGAGATTTTAGGCATGATTGAACGTATTATGCATGTATCAGAAATGCAAGTACGGGATGTGATGGTGCCCAAAGCGCAAATGGTGGTAGTGCAAAAGAATAGTCGACTGGCTGACATCTTACCGTTTGTCATTGAATCTGGTCATTCACGCTTTCCAGTGGTGGATCCTTCCAAAAAAGATATCGTTGGCATGTTGCTTGCGAAAGATTTATTAAAATATTTCAACAAAGACCCGAATCAATTTAACATTAATGATATTATGCGTCCGGCTGTTTTTACGCCGCAAAGTAAGCGTTTGGATATTTTATTACGTGAATTTCGTGCAACGCGGAATCATATTGCGATTGTGTTAGATGAGTATGGTCATGTAGAAGGATTGGTGACGATTGAAGATGTGTTAGAACAAATCGTCGGTGAAATTGAAGATGAATATGATATTGAAGAAGAAGATACGCAAATTAAAAAATTAGCTGAGGATACGTTTATTGTGAAAGCATCGACGTTGATTGAGGAGTTTAATGCGTATTTTCATTCGAATTTTAGTGATGAAGAATTTGATACGATTGGGGGAATTGTGTTGCAGGGATTTGGACATTTGCCGAAGCGGGGGGAGAATATTAAGATTCAGCAGTTTCGGTTTAAGGTGTTGCATAGTGATAGCCGGAGGATTTATTTGTTGGAAGTGAAGGTGGGGAAGGGGAAGAAGAAGAGTGAGGGTTAACCTCGTCCCGGAGAGGATTCGAACCTCCGACCTGCCCCTTAGGAGGGGGCTGCGCTATCCATCTGTGCCACCGGGACAAATCGAATCGTAGGAAAATCCAGAAAAGTTCTATGCCGAGGGCCGGAATCGAACCGGCATGAGGTCACCCTCACCGGTTTTTGAGACCGGCGCGTCTACCAGTTCCGCCACCCCGGCATTGGTCTGATAACCGCGCAAGTATAACAGGCTGAAAAAGAAGGTCAATGTCCTCTTGCAGCTGTCCAATGTTATAATAACCCCATGCGCAAATTAATCTGGCTCATCAGCTTACTTGCCACACTCTTTTCCCCTCTCAGCCTGGCGGCGGAGAAGGCATTTATATTAAACATCAACGGCCCCATCGGCCCCGCCACCCAAGACTACATCGAACGAGGCTTAGCAAAAGCGGCTCAAGAACACGCCACCTTCATCATTCTACAACTTAACACCCCCGGCGGCCTCGATACCGCTATGCGCGGCATCAACCAAGCCATTATTGCCTCCCCTATTCCCGTGATCGCTTACGTCGCTCCCACCGGCGCACGTGCTGCGAGCGCCGGGACGTTTATCCTCTACGCCAGTCACATCGCCGCCATGGCACCCGGCACGAATCTCGGCGCTGCTTCACCAATTAGCTTAATGGGATCATCGACAAATAAAGCCATGAATGATGCCGCCGCCTACATCCGCAGTTTGGCACAGCTTCGCGGTAGGAATGCAGAGTGGGCAGATCAAGCCGTACGACAAGGAGCCAGCCTTTCAGCAGAAGAAGCAAAGCGCTTGAAGGTCATTGATGTAGTGGCTGCGGATTATCCGCAATTATTGCAAAAAGTGAATGGCCATACCAAAGAAATAGCCCTGGAAAAAATCGCCACCGATTGGCGATATGATTTTCTCTCCTTCCTCACCAATCCTAATATCGCTTACTTATTAATGTTAGCTGCTATTTACGGCATCTTTTTTGAATTATCCAACCCCGGCCTTATTCTTCCTGGCGTAGTAGGAATCATTTCACTCTGCTTAGTGCTGTATGCTTTTCAGTTAATGCCCATTAGTTATGCGGGCTTAGCCTTAATAATCATTGGCATTGGTTTCATGATGAGTGAGCTATTCATTAGTAGTTTTGGCATGTTAGGAATAGGCGGCGCAATTGCTTTTACCATTGGCTCAATCATGTTATTTGACACCAATTGGCCTGCTTATCAATTAGATTGGACCCTTGTTGCTACCATGAGCGTGATTACCTTTACTTTCTTTTTTATGCTCATTAGCCTTGCAATTAAGTCACATAAAAAGGCCATTGTTTCTGGTCAAGAAGCATTAATTGGAAGTGAAGGCCTCGTATTAAATAGTATGAATGAACAAATCATCGTTCGTGTTTTAGGGGAAATATGGCAAGCCCGATCATCAATACAACTGCAGGCTGGACAAAAGATTAAAGTCACTGGTGTCCATGGATTAACGTTAACTGTTGAACCGTTTGAGGAAAAATAATATGAATATGATTTATCTTGTTATCGTCGTCCTTGTTTTTATCGTGTTATTTAATTTTTTCTACGTACTACGTGAATACGAACGCGCTGTCGTATTTACCCTCGGCCGATTTTGGAAAGTGACGGGGCCGGGATTAATCATCATTGTGCCCTTTATTCAACAAATTGTCCGCATAGAATTACGTACAGTAGTCATGGACATTCCACCTCAAGATGTAATTTCACGTGACAATGTTTCAGTACGAGTGAACGCTGTTGTTTATTTCCGCGTGATTGATCCACAACGGGCGGTGATACAAGTGGAAGATTATCAAATAGCCGTCAGTCAATTAGCACAAACCACTTTGCGCTCGGTCTTAGGACAGCATGAATTAGATGAAATGTTAGCAGAACGAACCAAATTAAATACGCATGTTCAGCAAATATTAGATGAGCATACGGATGCGTGGGGAATAAAAATCAGTATGGTGGAAATTAAACATATTGATTTGAATGAATCCATGGTCCGCGCAATTGCAAGACAAGCAGAAGCGGAACGTGAACGCCGCGCGAAGGTGATTCATGCAGATGGGGAATTACAAGCTTCAAAAAAATTACTAGAAGCCGCGCAAATTTTAGCTCAGCAGCCGCAAGCGTTACAGTTGCGCTATTTGCAGACGTTGTCGAATATTGCGGAAGAGAAAAATTCGACGATCGTGTTTCCGTTGCCGATTGAATTGTTGTCGGTGTTTACCAAGCAGGAAAAAACATAAAGAAACTCCACTCATACCACTTCCACCGGATCCACATCCAACACCCACTTCACGGATGAAGACGGCGCCAATTTTTCAATCTGCTGCAAAATCGTTTTCAACAACTCCTGCAACGTACTCCGCTTATCCGCCTTCACCAACAAATGCTGACAATATAATCCTTTCCGCTTCGCTAACAATGCTGGCGTGGGTCCCAATAAAGTCACCGTATTCGTTGCCGCTGCACAAATATTTTTTATCACTGCTAAAAAGTCATTCGCACTCTGCTCTTTATACGACTCTGCACGAAATAAGGCAAAATAAGAAAACGGCGGCAAAATAGATTGCTCCCGCTCGGATAATAATGCTTGAGAAAATGATTGATACCCTTGCTGTAACAATAACTGCAACAAAGGATGTTCAGGATGACGCGTTTGTATCATCACCGTCCCCGGTTTTTCCGCTCGCCCTGCACGGCCAGCTACCTGCAATAATAATTGCCCCATTTGCTCTGCCGCACGAAAATCCACACTAAACAACCCCGCATCCGCTTCCACCACTCCTACCAAGGTAACCTGCGGAAAATGATGCCCTTTTGCCAACATTTGTGTGCCCAACAAAATAGCTTTCTTCTCAGTGTGAATGCGCTCCAGCAAATCTTGTATCGCCCCCTTTTTTCGTGTGTTATCGCGATCAACACGAATAATCGGCACCGCTGGAAAATGTTTCATCAGCACTTGCTCAAGACGCTGCGTTCCCCATCCAATCGGCTGCAATGCCGTTGCGTGACATTGCCCACACCGCACTGGCATCGTTACTTTTGCATCACAATGGTGACATTGCAAACGTGGCGGCGAATAATGATAAACCATACGTGCTTCACATCGACGACATTTAGCAATCCAATTACATTGCGTGCAATATAAAACGGGTGCAAATCCGCGACGGTTTAAAAATAACATCACTTGATTATCTTGCTGTAAATGTGTTTGCATCGCTTGCAAAAGTGTTTCAGACAATCCTTCTTCTGACGAAGACCGCCGTAAATCGATCAAGTGATAATGCGGCAATTGCGCTGCACCCGCACGATTAGGCAAGGATAAATATTCGTAACGCTGCCGCTTCGCATTCAGAAATGATTCCAAGGAAGGCGTGGCTGAACCCAATACAATCGGAAAATGATTCATACTCGCACGCTTAATGGCCAAATCACGCGCGTGATAACGAAAACGATCTTGCTGCTTGAAAGAAATATCATGCTCTTCATCGACAATGATCAAACCTAATTGCGCAAACGGTGTAAAAACAGCTGATCGCGTACCAATAACAATCTTCGCTTCACCTGATCGCGCTGCTAGCCATGCTTGTAATCGTTGTTG
>SCTP01000307.1 GCA_004322325.1 Gammaproteobacteria bacterium
TTCTTACTTTGGGCCCTCTTGGTGTTTGCTTTCTTCTCTTTCTCCAAATCCAAGTTAATCCCCTATATTCTGCCTGTTTTCCCCCCGCTCGCTATTTTAACTGCTCGGTATTTAGCCCAAGCGATTAACAAGCCAAAAGCCATCGGTATTCAAATCGGGTTTCTCTGTTTATTAGCGCTCTCCCCCGTGATTGCCTACGCTTTCTATCTTTTCCCTCTCGAAGTACCGCTACCCGCTCCTGGCCAAGCAGCCCGCTATCTTGATCTTGCTGCCTTCCTCCTGCTCAGCGGCACCTTCATCAGCTGTCTCTATGCCTATTACCACCTTTATCGGCGTGCCATCGTTGTCCTCATCATGGGCACCTGGTTATTCTTATTAGCCATCCTTGCCAGCATGCCTTCGATTGATACGCGTACCATCTTACCTTTCGCCACCCAGCTCAAGCCTGTATTGAAACCTCAAGACGATGTCATTACCTTCAATCAATACTTCCAAGACCTCCCCTTTTATTTGGAACGCCGCGTCAGCATTCTCAACTGGCATAATGAATTAACCTATGGCATGCAGCACCAAGATACCCATGAATGGATGATCGGTGACGACACCTTTTGGCAGCGCTTCCATAGCCATCAACGTGTATTTGTGGTGATTAGCCTGAATGACTACAAAAACATCCAAAAAACCCACCCCCATGATCGGTTTTACCGATGGAACAAAACCGTTGGATACGCTTTAATCAGCAATCAGCCTCTTGACATGCTAAGCCATTGAGTTATATTGCAAGAGTAGTCTACCCACTTATGGAGGCAGCTGAAAGGATATGCTGATCAAATCACAACTTATCGGCGAAATCAGCAAACAATTCCCCCACCTTCCCGAAAAAGATATCGCGCTTGCTGTACATCACATTATCGAGTACATGAGCGAAATATTGAGTCAAGGCGGGAGAATTGAAATTCGCGGTTTTGGCAGTTTCAATCTTCACTACCGCCCACCACGCCGTGCGCACAATCCTAAAACAGGCGAAAAGCTTGTCACTGAACCTAAATTTGCTGTGCACTTCAAGCCCGGAAAAGAATTGCGCGAAAAGGTCAACAGTAGCCGTCATCTCCCCATTGAAGTGGTCTCGCAAGAAGATATGCGGGAAGAAACGGAATAATGTCACTTTAGGTAATGGGCAACGTCACACCCGTTTGCCCTTGATATTTTCCGCCTCGGTCTTTGTAAGAGGTTTCACACTCTTCATCGGATTCTAGAAACAATAACTGCGCTACCCCTTCATTCGCATAAATCTTGGCGGGTAATGGGGTCGTGTTAGAAAACTCTAACGTAATATGCCCTTCCCATTCCGGCTCAAGCGGCGTCACGTTAACGATAATGCCGCAACGAGCATACGTCGATTTCCCTAAACAAATTACCAACACGTTACGCGGAATACGAAAATATTCCACACTCCGGGCTAACGCAAAAGAATTGGGCGGAATAATACACACATCCGAGGTGACATCAACAAAGCTATTGGAAGCAAAATTTTTCGGGTCCACAATCGCCGAATTAATATTGGTAAAAATCTTAAACTCCTTCGAACACCGAATATCATACCCATAGCTAGACGTCCCATGCGATACGATTTTATCACCTTCACGATGACGCACTTGCTTGGCTTCGAAAGGCTCAATCATCCCATACTCTTGCGCCATTTTGCGTATCCATTTATCAGATTTAATACTCATGAACTTTTACCCCTTTAACTTTTGTGCAATGTTGCGAAAGGCTTTAGCATAATGGCTCTCAGGATCTTGAACAACGGGTGGATGACCACTGTCTGTCATTTCGCGAATAGCCATCGCTAATGGCACGGAACCCAACACGCTGACATGATATTTCTGCGCTAATTTCGCCGCACCGCCTGCGCCAAATAAATGTTCCTCATGACCGCATTGCGGACAATGATAAACACTCATATTTTCAACGATACCCAGAATAGGTACTTTTAATTTCACAAACATTTCGCAAGCCCGACTGACATCTAATAAGGCTAAATCTTGGGGTGTCGTGACAATCACCGCCCCGCTGATAGCAATTTTTTGACATAAGCTTAATTGAATATCCCCCGTCCCCGGCGGCAGATCAATGATGAGATAATCGAGCGCTTCCCAGGCGGTATCGTGCAACATTTGCTCCATGGCTTTCCCAATCATGGGACCGCGCCACATCATTGCGGCATCCGGGTCGACCAAATAGCCAATGGACATGGATTGGATACCATGACGCTGAATCGGTACCAACTTCCTTTCTTTCAGTACCGGCCGTTCGCCCACTGCCCCCAGCATACTGGGCTGGCTGGGACCATAAATATCGGCATCCAAAAGACCGACCCGCGCCCCTTCTTGAGCCAACGCTAACGCCAAATTAATCGCCACCGTCGACTTACCCACCCCCCCTTTTCCTGAAGCAATCGCGATGATGTGTTGAATATTCTCTTTCTGTTGCACTCCTACTCTCCATTGAGTTTTGAATTTGCTATACTTTAACACTTTTTAAGAAAACCAAAAGGAACATTAGTCTCATGCCATCTACCCGTAAAATTCTGGCCACTCAAGCCCTGCCTTATGCCAATGGCGTTCCCCATTTAGGCCATTTGGTCGGTATGGTCCAAACAGACATCTGGGTACGCCTACAAAAAATGCAGGGGCATGACTGTCTCTTTGTCTGCGGCAGTGATAGTCATGGCACCCCGATCATGATCCAAGCAGAAAAAATGGGCATCACGCCGCAAGCACTCATCGAACAGATTCAGCGGGAACAAGAAAGAGATTTCACCGATTTCCATATCGAATTTGACTGCTATCACACGACGCATTCTGCTGAGAACAAAGAATTAGTCGCGACGCTTTTTCAGCGCCATGTGGAGCGAGGCAATATTGATAAACGCACCATCAAACAATTATTTGATCCCGTCAAAAATATGTTCTTACCAGACCGCTACATCAAAGGCGAATGCCCTAATTGCGGTGCTAAAGATCAATATGGCGATAATTGTGAACTATGCGGTGCCACTTATTTACCGACAGATTTAAAAAATCCTTATTCTACTTTATCTGGTGCAAAGCCCATTGAAAAAGAATCCGAGCATTACTTTTTCAAATTACAAAATTATGAAAAATTTTTAAAAGAATGGACACGACGCGGTCATTTACAAGAGCAAGTAGCGAATAAGTTAGACGAATGGTTTAAAGACGGATTGAAAGAATGGGATATTTCCCGCGATGCACCTTATTTTGGTTTCTTGATTCCAGGCGAAAAAGAGAAATATTTTTATGTCTGGCTCGATGCGCCAGTCGGTTATATCGCCAGTTTTAAAAAATTATGCGAGCAACGAAAAGAATTAAACTTTGATGATTATTGGGGTCCTGATAGTTCGGCTGAGTTAATTCATTTTATTGGTAAAGATATTATTTATTTTCACGCCTTATTTTGGCCAGCTATCTTGCATGGTGCGAATTTACGCACGCCCAATGAAATTGTTGTCAATGGATTTTTGACGATTGACGGCCAGAAAATGTCGAAATCACGCGGCACCTTTATTAAAGCGAGAACGTATCTTAATCACTTACCAGCCGAATATTTACGTTATTATTTTGCTGCTAAGTTAAGTGATCGCATCGAAGATTTAGATATTCATTTTGATGATTTCACTAATCGGATTAATGCTGATCTCGTCGGCAAATTTGTCAATATTGCCAGTCGTTGTGCTAGCTTTATCAATAAACATTTTGCTGGCAAACTGGCTGCTCAATGCGCTGAGCCCGCCCTGTATCAGACGTTTGCGCAAGCAGGCGAAGAAATCAGCGAGAAATGGGAAAAGATGTGCTTTAGCCAAGCCATTCGCCATATCATGGCATTGGCAGATCGGGCTAATCAATATATCGATGAGAAAAAACCATGGACCATGATCAAAGATCCACAGCAACAAGCGGAAGTGCAAGCAGTATGTTCCATGGGGATTAATTTATTTCGCGTCTTAATGATTTACTTAAAACCCGTCTTGCCGCAAACTGCAAAACAGGTTGAATCTTTTTTAAATATCCCGCCTTTACAATGGCAGGATAAAGATAAACCGCTACTAGACCACACCATTAAGGAGTTCCAACCCTTAATAAATCGTATTGATCCTAAACATATTGAGGCATTGAAAATGGCGATGAACGAAGAAACGCAAGTGGCTACCCCACCCAACAAAGAAACGAAGAAAGAATGTATCAGCATTGATGATTTTGCCAAAGTTGATTTACGTGTTGCCAAAATCGTTGAGGCAGAAGCAGTCGAAGGTGCCGATAAGTTATTACGTTTAATGGTGGATGTGGGCGAAGAAGAAAAACGACAAATATTTGCTGGGATTAAATCTGCTTATCAACCAGAGGAATTAGTCGGCCGTCATGTGGTAGTGGTGGCGAATTTAGAGCCGCGCAAAATGCGTTTTGGTGTCTCCGAAGGCATGGTCTTAGCAGCAGGGAATGGTGGGCAAGAAATCTGGGTGATCAGCCCCGATCCAGGCGCAGAAGCAGGAGCAAAGGTGAAGTAATGCGGCCAGTGACACCCGAAGACATTGATGCCCTGTTGCCACAAACTCAGTGCGGACTTTGTGGCTACGGGGGATGTATGCCCTATGCAGAAGCCATGCTCTTTGAACAAGCACCTATTCATTTATGCCCACCAGGCGGTGTGAAGACACTACAAATGTTAGGTGAGTTATTGCAGCAAGATCCTACTCCTTATCTTGCCGAGATGGAGCAGTGTGCTAAACCACCTAGGCTTGCCATCATCCGGGAAGATGAATGCATTGGT
>SCTP01000044.1 GCA_004322325.1 Gammaproteobacteria bacterium
GAAGACAACTTATCTTAGCTAGCGTATCTCTACCAACCATGGTAGAGGTTGACTCGTTATAAATTCTAATTAATTTATCTTGATTAATGATATCACGAGGTAAACTCTCCCCATTTTTATATAATTTGGCTAAAGATTTAATTAATTCAGCTGATGCCATTCCAATTTCTTTATCACCCGCTAAACTTTTGCTACCCTGTTTTTGATGTGCTTGCAATAAATTTATTAAATTATTATATTGCTCCTCTAGTAATACTTTCTCATCAATTGGTTTTTCTATTAATGATACTTCTGTCATTCTCCTCTCTTTGTTGGTGATATCGCTTTGCTCAAGTTCTTTTTTTTCACGACCTGAAACTCCAGCGTTAGACAGCGAACGCCCATATTTAAGAAGAGTTTTTATTGTATTTCTCCCTTCCGCACGACTTACAGTGCTAGGCTTTTTCGATTTATTTTTATTATTGTTGTTATTGTTATTACTTATAGTGCTAGCCTCTTTTGAGTCGTTATCGCCATCTTTATTACCACCCATGGCCCTTCTCCTCTATTAAAAAGCGCCATATTCAGTATAAAGCTATTGATAGAGAGAATTATTAAATAGAAAAAGGAGTGATATTAATCAATAAGATAAAAGCTAAATAGAGTTTATTTTAATAACAAAATGCTCTTATCCGGATAATGCCGCAAGTTACGCGTTGCAATTTTATGCTTATTAACTTTCGCGGTAGCCCAGATCAAGCAATCGATCGTCGTAAGCGTGATACCTTGTTTTCGATAATGTTGATAATTTTCACTCGCTCGCTTGGTAATTTCTACCGTCAACGATTCAATGCGACAAGCTCGCATGAAATAATCAGTTACTTCTTGCTCTTTTGGTTGCATTCCTGCATACAATTCATAGACAGTTAATAAGCTTAAAAAAGCTGCGCCTCGCTCCCACAACGGAATAATCAAATCCTTTGCCTCTGCTACGCCTCGCAAAAAATCGATGGCAATATCTGTATCAATCATGACGGTTTGCATATTTTCGACCACCTTCTTGGCGTAATTTATTCACTAGATCAACACTGGTATCCTTACGCTCTTGCCATTTTCCAAAACTTTCTTTGGCTTTTTGCAATCGATAATGATGCAAGTATTCTATTAATGCTGCTTCTACTACCGCACTAAAGTTAGAAGCAATCTCATTAGCTTCTTTTACAAGCTCTTCTGATACGGAGATGGTTTTTTTTACCGCGCTCATATAAGTACGCCTCGTTTTACCTTATTCATTATTAGTATAATTTAATCCTACTTTTTTGTCATCCTTTTTTAGCCCACCGTTTGCAGCACCCCATCCGGCGGCACATTTAAAATCCTGAGCGACCCTTCCATAATCCGCTCAAACACCGGCGCCGAGATTTCACCCCCTTGATGCTGCTTACCCTGCGGATCATGCAACACCACCACAATAATCAAACGCGGATCACTCACCGGCGCAATCCCCACAAACGAAGAATTGAATCTATTTTTTTGATAACCCTTCGCCCCCATCAGCCACGCCGTCCCCGTTTTCCCCGCGACGCGATAACCCGGCACACTCGCTGCATGAGCCGTACCACCTTTAAAAGTCACCGCTTCCAATAACAACAACATCTGCTGCACCGTCTTCGCATCCATCACGCGCTCACCAACAGGCGGATGATCCAAACGCAAAATAGAAAGAGGTACTTTCATCCCATTATTAGCCAGCACAGCATAAGCATGAGCGAGCTGCAAAGCCGTCACAGAAAGACCATAACCAAACGAAAGTGTCGCCAAGGGAAAAGAACCAGCCGGCTGTTTGACAAGCACACCATTCTGCTCGCCAGGAAAACCAATATTCAGCGCCTCTCCAAAACCCACTCGATGCAATAAACTCCACAATTGATCCGGCGGTAAAGAAAGTGCAATTTTAGCCGCCCCCATGTTACTCGAAATTTGTAAAATCTGCGCCATACTGAGAACACCATTATTCTTTTCATCTTTCACCACATGATGCCCCACCCGCATCCAACCTGGAGACGTGTTAATGAATGAATCAGGTTTATAAAAACCTGTTTCTAATGCACTCGCTTCCGTAAATGCTTTGATCACCGACCCCGGCTCGAAAAGATCCGTCACCGCACGATTGCGTAATCGATCACTCATGCGCGCAGGACGATTGTTGGGATTAAATGAAGGCTGATTCACCATCGCCAAAATTTCGCCTGTTTTAGCATCCAACACAATCACCGACCCCGAACGAGCTTGGCTTTGTGCCACACCGTTTAATAATTCGCGATAAGCAAGATATTGAATACGTCTATCAATACTCAACACTAAATCATGCCCCGGCTTTTGCTCATTAACATTTTGCACATCCGCAATTTCGCGACCGAGACGATCTTTAATCACCCATTTTTTGCCAGGCTCACCCGCTAACCATTCGTTATAGGATAATTCCAAACCTTCTTGCCCACGATCATCCACATTGGTAAAACCCACCACATGCGCCGTCACTTCGCCTTCTGGATAATAGCGATGATATTCTTTCTGCAAATACACCCCCGGAATAGCCAGCAGCTTAATTTGATTCGCCACTTCCGGCGAAAGCGCGCGTTTAAGATAAACAAATTCGCGTTTTTGCTTTTGATATCGATGCACCATAAAAGTGATTTCTGACGATTTGATATTTAATAAGCGACTAAGATCAGATAAGTCTTCGTCCGAGACAATAAATTCTTGCGGGTTCATCCATACAGAATATACCAACGTACTCACCGCCAATGGAAATCCATTCCGATCCACCATCATGCCGCGAAAAGCAGGCGTATTGACCAACCGAATAACACGTTCATCGCCTTGTTTTCTTAGAAAATGCTGATTCAAAACGGTCAGCTCAAAGATACGCCACGTTAATCCTACTGCAGCGAGTACAATGAGGAATAATACCCAATAAAAACGCCAAGCGATAAAGTAACTCTTCGAATCGGTCTTCACTCGTGAATAATCACCACTGACTTATGATCAGGCACTACCATATTTAATTTTTCTTCCGCGAGTTGCTGAACGCGTGCCTGCATCATCAACGCACCTCGCTCCAATAGCAATTGCCCGCGCTCGACGTGCAACCGATTTTGCTCCGTCAAACGGTGTTGATAGCTGGCGTATAATTCCCGCGAAGTATGGGTGATATAAACTACTCCTAACGCGGAAAATAAGATCCCCAGTATCAATGCACATACCGTCATCTGCCGCCAAGTGGCAACGTGGGTCAGCATGAGATGGCGTGATAATACACCTTGATGAACTAAGCGTGCTGCTGCGTTCATAGTCGTTTCTCCGCTATTCGTAAAATGGCGCTCCGTGCTCGTGGATTGGCATTCACTTCTTGCTCGCTCGGCTTAATTGATTTACCGATGGAGATTAAGCGTGAATGAAACCCACTCCCTTTTACTGGCAAACCTCGCGGTAACTCCTCGCCTTTTTCATGAAGCTTAATGAATTGCTTCACGATTCGGTCTTCTAACGAATGAAAACTGATCACAGCTAATCGGCCGCCGATAGCTAAACTATTTAATGCTTGGGTTAAGGCTAATGATAAATCAGTGAGTTCTTCATTAATCGCAATACGAATCGCTTGAAAACTGCGCGTGGCAGGATGTTTATCGTGCGGCTTCTTGGGTCTTGGCATCGCTTGTTTGATGATGTCAGCGAGCTGAAGAGTGGTAGTAATCGGTGTCGCCTCGCGCGCTGTCACAATCGCGCGTGCAATGCGACGGGAACATTTTTCTTCGCCATATTGCCATAAAACGTCCGTCAGCGTTTTTTCATCCACCGTGGCTAGCCATTCCATAGCACTCATGCCGCGTGTCGTATCCATGCGCATGTCTAACGTGCCGCTTTTCATAAAGCTAAAACCACGTTCCGGATTATCTAACTGCGGTGAAGAAACCCCTAAATCAAATAAAATACCGCTGACTTTACCGGCTAAATCTAATTTGCTTAACTCCGTTTGCATATTGGCAAACGAGCCGTGAATAATGCTGAATCGGGCATCTTGGCTAAAGTATTGCTGTGCATAAGCACAAGCTTCAGGATCTTTATCGAAAGCGATTAATCGACCGTTGGCTTCTAAGCGGCTTAAAATAGCGCGTGAATGACTGCCGCGACCAAAGGTCGCATCGACGTAAATTCCGCTTGGGGAAAGCACAAGGTGATCGACAGTCTCGTTTAACAAGACTGGATGATGTTGGTGAAACACGTCATTCATTTGGCACACAGCCATATAAGTTTATCAACTCCGTACCTTTACAACGAAATAGACTTGACCTCTTCAGGTAAGCTGGAATCGCCCGCACTTGATTCTTCATCTAGCCAGCGATTTCGGCATTTCTCCCAATGCGCTTCATCCCACAGCTCAAACTTCTTCCCCTGCCCGACCAACACCGCATGCTTTGCTAAGCCTGCATAATCGCGTAATAGCGGCGGCAGCAGAAGGCGACCCTGACCATCCATTTCTACATCGGTTGCATGCCCGATCAGCAAACGCTGAATGCGGCGAGCAGCCGGATTAAAACTGGGTAGGCTAGCCAATTTCTTTTCAATTTCCTCCCATTCTGGCAATGGATAGAGCAGCAAACAGCGCTCTTCCGTATCGATGGTTAATACGACTGCACTCCGACCATCTAGTTGCAGCCGTTCACGGTACCGGGTTGGCATCACTATTCGGCCTTTTGGATCGATGTTGATTCCGTTAATGCCGCGAAACATGGCGTTCACCCTAAATACAGTAAAAATGCCTTGTAGGTAATAGCAAATATACCACAAATTTCCACAAAACAACACTTTTTGCCACAAACTTCCACAGCAACGGGGATAAAAGGGGAGCCAGTCGATAAGCCGGGTTCTGTCGTGGGCAACCATTTGTCTGGGATGTTTGTCACCAAACACCTCAAGCGACCTACCCGAACTCAGTGCGGGTCACACTATCGAGTTCTGTTTGGTCTTGCTCCAAGTGGGGTTTACCGTGCCGTCGCTGTTACCAGCGACGCGGTGCGCTCTTACCGCACCTTTTCACCCTTACCGCTTGCGCGGCGGTTTGTTTTCTGTGGCACTTTCCAAAGGCTTGCGCCTGTCCAGGCATTACCTGGCACTCCACCCTGTGGAGCCCGGACTTTCCTCCCGTATCATCGAGATGATAGAGCGGCTGCCTAACTGGCTCGGTGGGGAGTCTAGCAACTCTATTTATGCAACGTCAAGGATACATCAGGATGGGGTCCGACAATCCCTGTAAACAGGCGGTTTAACGATTCGCTATGAACAGGATCATAGGCATGGTGGCTAAAAATGGAGGAATTCGCTGGTCGTTTTTCGGGAAAAATATGCAGGTCAATCCTAAATTTTTGTTCCCACGTATGCAGGATTTTTTCAGCTTCCTGGCTAAACTCCCCTTTTAAAAAAACTAATTCACGTAAAATAGCCAGATGCCCTGCCAATTCAACTCGAGTTAATTGGCAACCTGCAGGAAGTTTGCCCGTGCGATTATATTCCTCATAAATTTTAAGAATACTGACTATTTCCGTCGCTTCGACCATCCGGATACGCAAAGCAACTGTGTTTCCCATCATTCATCCTCCCTGATTTTTGAGGTATTTCCTTCTTTCGCCTTAATGCGTTGCTCCATATCACGCTTAAAAATCTCAATAAACTTGGTTAAATCTTCCTGATAATGTTTTTCATTTCCCTTTTCTTGTACTTGGAAAAAAATAAATTCCCGTGCACAAATATTTTTTATTTCTTCCATTGCATTCGGATACAACCGATCCAAGATG
>SCTP01000308.1 GCA_004322325.1 Gammaproteobacteria bacterium
TAATACCGTCCGCACTTACACGTTGGCGTTAACCGCCACCCAAACGGTATTCGATTTCGCCAAATTTTCAAACGTGGCAGGTGCCATGGCGACCTCTAAAAGCGCTGATGCGACCCTTAATGCCGCTTTACAAAGCTTGATGACACGGGTAGCGAGTGCTTATTTCGCCGTTTTGCGGGATGAAGATAATTTAAGCTATAGCGGAGCGTCTAAACTCGCTTATGGCGAACAACTAGATCAAGTCAAACAACAATATAAAGTCGGCTTAAAAACCGTTACCGATTTCTACACCGCTCAAGCCTCGTATGATTCAGCAGTCGCCAGCTATATTCAAGCCCAGACAACGCTCGCGAATGACCGGGAAAATTTGCGTGTGATTACTGGTAAATATTACCCCGATTTAGCCGCGTTAAGTGAAAGTTTCCCCTTGATTACACCCCAACCAGTCGACGTGGAAACATGGGTTAAAACAGCACAGCAGCAAAATTGGTCAATCAAATCCTCTCAGTATTCTGTCGATGCCGCACGGCAAACTATTCGGCAGCAATTTGGTGGCCATCTCCCCACTATCAATCTAGAGGGGACATTGGACAGACAATACACGAAAAATATGAATGGCTATAGTAACGTCTTCCAACAAGAAGGACCTGGGGTGCAAACGGATCGTAGCATTATGGTCGATATTACTGTGCCTCTTTTTGAAGGCGGCGGCGTGGTGGCAGAGACAAATCAAGCCGTCTATAACTATCAAGTGGCACAACAGCAGCTGGAACAAACCATTCGCAATACGATGAACACCACTCGTCAAAGCTACCTCAGCATCATCCAAGGGATCAGCCAGGTAACCGCTGATAAGCAAGCCATTAAATCCAATGTCAGCTCACTGCAAGGCATGGAGGCAAGTTACCGCGTCGGAACAGAAACATTGGTGGATGTATTGAATCAGCAGCAAAAGCTCTATCAAGCACAAACACAATATGCGGCAGATCGTTATGCATTCGTGAATAATGTTCTTGCCTTGAAACAAGCAGCAGGAACCTTAAGTTTCGATGATTTACGGGCAATTAATGCGTGGTTGAAAGCCTAGGCTACGATCCTTCACGCTGTAACGCTTGATACTTCGCCAGCAATTGCTCCTCTGTCTCTGGATGATGCGGATCTTTGATAATACAATCCACCGGACAAACCGCGACACACTGCGGTTCTGAAAAATGCCCTACGCATTCCGTACACTTACCCGGATCAATTTCATAAATCATTTCTCCCTGATAAATGGCGGTATTAGGACATACCGGCTCACACACATCGCAATTGATACACTCATCAGTGATGGTTAATGACATGGAAACCCACCTCGCTTTACTTAAATTTATCGTGCAGCGCTTGCACTACGGCTGACGGCACAAACCCCGTGACATCACCTTTTAACCTAGCAATCTCGCGCACCAGACTAGAGGAAATATACATGTATTTCTCTGCTGGCATTAAAAACATCGTCTCTATCTCATGGTTCAAGAATCGATTCATGCTAGCAAGTTGAAATTCATAATCAAAATCCGCTACCGCTCTTAATCCCCGCAGCAAAACATTCGCCCCATGCTGCTTAGCAAAGTCTAACAATAGCCCATCAAATCCTGACACCTGGACATTCGAATACTTGCTCAAAATTTGAGCAGCTAAATCAATCCGCTCTTCGAGGGTAAAGAGGGGTTTTTTGTTTTGATTGATCGCAATCGCCACAATAACGTGATCAAAAATATGCGCTGCCCGCTCGATTAAATCAACATGACCGTAGGTGATGGGATCAAACGTACCTGCATAAACAGCGGTATGTTTCATGTATACTGCCTCGCTATTTTTTAGATAGCATACGTTACCACATAATCAGTTATAATGGGTGAATGATAAAAATAAAACAATGGAAAGAATAAGTTATGTTTGAATTCAAAATCATACGAAATGACGAGGGCGAGATCCAATCGATTGAAACGGGGTTAACGGGTCATGAGCTGCTAGGAACGCCTAAGCTTAATAAGGGTTGTGCGTTTACCAAAGAAGAGCGTGAGCGGTTTAATTTGACCGGCTTGCTGCCGCATCAGGTCGAAACCTTAGAACAACAAGTCGCCCGCATGTATGTGCAATATCATGAGCATCATACGAATTTAAGTAAAAATATCTATTTAAATGTGTTGCATGATTACAATGAAACCCTCTTTTATAAATTAATCAGCGAACATTTAGAAGAAATGCTGCCGATTATCTATACCCCCACCGTGGGTGAAGCGGTGCAGCGATTCAGCATGGAGCATCGTAAACCGAAAGGACTTTACATAAGTTATCCGGATCGGCATCAAATCGATAAAATTTTGGATCATCGTCTCCCGCCTGAAGTGGATCTGACGGTCGTGACAGATGGGGAAGCGGTATTAGGCATTGGGGATCAAGGTATCGGCGGGATTAATATTTCCAGCGCAAAACTGATGGTTTATACCTTATGCGGCGGCATTAATCCGCATCGTGTGTTGCCTATTCAGTTGGATGTCGGCACGAATAATTCTCATCTTTTAAATGATCCTATGTATTTAGGCTGGCGTAATGAACGGATCACTGGCCAAGAATATGATGACTTCATTGACGCCTTCGTCGAGGCGCTCATTAAAAAATTCCCGCATGTGATGCTGCACTGGGAAGATGTGGGGCGCGATAATGCGCGGCGTATCCTAACCCACTATCGCGATAAAATTTGCACGCTGAATGGTGATATGCAAACAACTGGTGTGGTAGCACTCGCTGCTGTGCTAGCGGGCGTGATGGCAAGCGGCGTGCCGCTACGTAATCATCGAATTGTGATTATGGGCGCGGGCACAGCGGGTGTGGGAATTGCTGATCAAATTTACGGTGCGCTGCGTCGTGTCGGCTTAAACGATGAAGAGGCGCGTGAGCGATTCTGGTTACTCGATCGACCAGGTCTGCTGACAAAGAATGTTTCGCTTCTCCCATTCCAAGCCGCTTATGCCCGTCATGCAGAGGATATCATGGGATGGGAATTACGTGATCCGCCATACATTGGCCTTTACGATGTCGTGAAAAATGTCAAACCGACTATTTTAATCGGCTGTTCCACGGTAGCCGGTGCATTTGCGGAAGATATTATAAAAATGATGGCTTCACAGGTCGAACGGCCCATCATTATGCCGCTATCCAATCCCACCTCACTTTCAGAAGCTAACCCTGAAGACCTTATCCAATGGACCGATGGCAAAGCCATTATTGCCACGGGTAGTCCTTTCCCCGAAGTTAATTACAATGGTACGGGATATCGCATTGCTCAAAGCAATAATGCCTTAGCCTTTCCAGGCATTGGCTTAGGGGTGATTGCGGTGAAAGCGAAATTGATTACGGATGATATGCTATGGGCCGCCACACAAGCTTTGAGTCAGTGTTCGCCAGTGAAACAAGATAAAATGGCGCCGTTGCTGCCTAAATTAGCCGAGACTAAAATGGTGAGCTTTCAGGTGGCGCTGGCAGTGGCAGAACAAGCGCGTAAAGAAGGTGTAGCACAAGTGCCGGATCATGTAGACTTAAAAGCGCTGCTGAAAAAAATTATTTGGGAACCGAAATATTACCCTTATCACAAGGTATAAAATCCATGCAACCTCATTATGAAGCCTTAGGCCTCCAAGCGTGGGAATGGCGGAAAAAGCCAGTCGAAACGCCAGCGGTATCCGATTGGGAAAGCCTGCAGCAAGCGGTGTCCCAGTGTACGGCTTGCGGCTTGCACCAGGGTCGTACGCAAACGGTATTTGGGGTAGGTAATCCACAAGCGCAGTTGATGATTATTGGTGAAGCGCCGGGGTTTCATGAAGATCAACAAGGAGAGCCGTTTGTTGGGCGTGCCGGGCAATTATTAACGGCAATGATTAAAACCATGGGGATGACGCGGGAAGAGGTTTATATTGCCAATATATTAAAATGTCGACCGCCGAATAATCGTGATCCGCAAGCGGATGAAGTACAAACGTGCACGCCGTTTTTACATCAGCAGATAGCGCTTGTTAAGCCGCAATTATTGCTGGCCGTCGGAAGAATTGCAGCGCATTACTTATTAAAAACCAAAGCCTCGTTAGAATCGCTGCGCAATAAAATGCATGCGTATGGGGATCACAATACGCCGTTGATCATTACGTATCATCCGGCGTATTTGTTACGCAATCCAGCAGATAAGAAAAAAGCTTTTCTCGATTTGCAATTTGTGATGCGCACTTTACGGCAGTCGCGTTAAATCGAGCGGTCTCCATTTTTGCTCTGGCGCTGGTTCTGTTTTTCGTGCAGGAAATATCCCAAACGTTAATATTCTTCGCAAGGAAGTAGAAACTTTTAACTCTTCATGAGCACGCTTATTTTCTTGTTTCAAGCTGTCATTTTCTTTTGTTTTTTCTTGTAATTGTTCTTTAACCGCTTGCAGCTCACGTTTCACGTCTGCAAGGCCAAAGGTGACTTCGTTCAATTGCCGTTTCATTTGCTCAAATAGCTCCTTTTCTGATGGAGGAGCGGATGGAGTCAAATGTAAATCCGGATAGATTAAAGGAAACTCTGGATTCGTTGGTGGGGCTGGAGGAGAAGGTTCAT
>SCTP01000045.1 GCA_004322325.1 Gammaproteobacteria bacterium
CTAAAATCTAATACATTATTGACAATGGCTAACAAATTTTGAGAGCAGTTTTCTAAATCTGTAATAAGTTTTTCTTTTTCTTCCGGAGTGGCATGATGTTTCTTGAGAACATTTACTATACCTAAAATTCCAGTTAACGGGGTACGTAGCTCATGATTGACTACCGCAAGGAATTGAGATTTTGCTTGAACAGCCATCTCTGCTTGTTCTTTAGCAGTTTTGAGCTCTTGCTCAAGCTTTTTGCGCTCAGAAATATCAAATCCAATACCCAATAATCCGATTACTTCACCTGCCTGATTACAAAGAGGTACTTTATGAGTGAGATAAATAGCTGGTTCTTTATTTTCATTTAAGCCAACTTCTTCGAAAAATTTCTCTTTATTTGAAGCCATGATTTCTTGATCTGTTTTCTCTACCATTTTGGCGAGCTTGGCGTCCATTACATCGGCAGATCGTTTTCCTATAATTTCATTTGGAGAAGAAAAGCCAAGTATTTTTGCAGTAGTGTTATTACAGCCTAAAAAATACCCTTCTTTATTTTTCCAAAAAATATTTCCTGGCATCAGGGCAATTAATTCTCGTAGAGCGAAAGTCTCTTGATCATTGCTTGCAGCTAAAATGGCATGTTTTAAAGCATTAATCTCATGCTTTTGGTAGTTAACTAGTTTTTCTAAGTGATCTTTAGATGCAGTCATGATATTTTTTATCTCCCCGATTTTGAAGTGATTTTTTTAGCCATAAATTGTTAATGTATATAATAATTATCCAATCTTGTTAATGTAATACCATATTATGTTCTTTTTCTCGCAAAAAAATATAGTATAAATCCTACAAACCATATAGTATTTATCCACCAAGAAGAAGAAAAATCATATTAATTAATAAAATAGCGTGGGGGCTTTTAAAGTGGATAGTCGAACAAATTTTGTGCTAGATCTAGAAAGAATACTGGAATTGCCAAAGGAAATTATGGATTTGGCGAATTTGACTCCGGAGGAAAAGGCAAAGCGTCATATTGTAATCCCTATGTGTATAGGTCATACCCATACTCTTACACCACGACAATTCAGAGACCTTATCGCTTTTCTTGAAGGGCTAGGGGTACGCTACACATTTTTGCTAGATCCTAAAGATAAAGAATCACTTTGTGCTTTTGTGAAAATGCACGAAGAAGCTATTTATAAGATTAAACAAAAAGATGAAGATTTAGGGATAAATAATGATAAAGAAAATTATACAGATATGGAAATTGATAATGATATACACATTTCAGAAGAAGAATATCGACAGAAAAAAATTCTATTAATATCAACCTGGAGAAAAACTGAAGAGTGGTTATCAGTGTCTAGTGATTATGATGGCTTTCGTAAGAGTGAAGAAAAAAAAGAAGTGGTTGGGACAATACTTACTAAAATAGTAACAAAGCATATTGAGACTCATCCAGAATTTCAAGGTAAGGAGACGGAAGTTGCAGAACATTTCATTTTAACTACAAAAGATTATATGTGTTGGCATGCGAAAGCAGATGGTACAACAAAAGTATTAACTACTCTCCTTTATCCTCACTCTTTGACTGAATTAATGGCTAATGGATCTAGAAATGCACATAGGATAGGGAGTCGTGTTGAAGGATCAGTAACACACAAAAGGTATCAATTGGTTCTTCCTCATCAAAGAAAAACTGCGCAGCATACTAATAAGGAACAACAAGTAGTTAACAAACCAAAAGGTGAGGGGAAAAAACGTAAAAACCGTGACCGCTATGTTCAGGTTGATAAAAATGCGGTTAAACATGATCTCGATAATAATAATGTAATTAATAATGCAATCGCCGAGCCTAAGATTGGCAGTACGGTCAATATGATAAATGCTCTACATGGAGACCAGCAGAAAAAACCAACCCGAAACATCAGTGATCCGTCACCAATTACTCCTCCAGTGGATGCTACTAGCAACAAGCAAGAGAAGGGTAAGAAAAATGGCGGTGATGATTTGAGAGAAACTAAAAGCACTTCGGATATTATAAAAGATACGAATCTAAACAGCTCTCCTTGCGATGATTCCGGTAGTGAAATTTCATCTATGCAAGAAAACTTAGAAAAAAAGCTAAATGACCTTCTTCGTGCTGATAGTAAAGAGGACCAAGAACGTATCAAAAATATATCCAAGAATGTATGTGAAACTATATTCTCGCTGGTGGAGAACAAGAAATTATCGTTGGGAAAAATACCGGATAAGTTTACCGAGATTGGTACACTAGTGCAGGCGCAAATATTAGAGGTTATTTTCCCTACTTCAAATAAAAACCGAACAGCGCGGGCATCAGCTGGAGAAGAACATCAACAGCCCTCTTCTGTTGCCAGAAATAATCCATTAAGGACAACAATTGAAGGAGAACCGGGGCAAATATCTTTTACTGTAAATAAAAATCCAGTATTAAGAACGGTCTCAGTTGAAGCTCATAGTGTCTTTACCAGGAAGAATAAGCAACTATCAGACTCACCATCTAAGCGAGCAGCACTTTCTCAAAGTGGTGATGTACAATATCGTCATAGCTCTCCAAAGCGCGGTTAAATCTCAAAATAAGCCCCATTTCAAATGGGGCTTATTTTCAATTCGTATACTGAAACACCTTCACTACCTTCTGCACTCCAGAAACCTGCCGTGCAATATCCGCTGCAATATCCGCCTGCTGCCGACTCACCATCCCCATCAAATACACCACCCCATTCTCCGTCATCACCTTAATACTTCCTGACTTCAAATCCTCATTCGCCAACATCAAACTTTTCACCTTCGTCGTAATCCAAGAATCACTCGTCCGCGTTAAAGCTGAAGTGGGCCCTTGCACAGTGAGCTGGTTATAAACCTTCCCCACATCCGGCACTGCTCGCGTAATCTCCTCCGCCTGCTGACGCGCCTCCGGACTAGGCACTTCACCCGTCAACAGCACCACATTATTGAACACCGTCACTTCAACATGACTTTCATCCCGTAAAACCGGCACTCCATGCAGTTTCTCCAAAATCCGATTCGCGAGGTTATTATCTTGCAACGTATTTGCAATCGTCCGATGATCATAAACCACCGCTACCGCGGCCGCACCCGCCGCCGCTCCAACGACAAATATACAGCCTTGTAACGTCAACGTCAGACTCAGAATAGCTAGTAACCGTTTCATACCATTACTTCCCCATGACCAAATAATCGAAAATCAATAATGTCGCAAATACAATGAATAATCAGTAAATGCGTCTCTTGAATCCGTGCCGTATCATGCGCTGGCACGCGTATCTCAATATCTTTCTCGTGCAAATAGTCGACTATTTTACCACCATCATGTCCCGTTAATGCAATCACCCGCATGTTTTTGTCATGCGCCGCTTTAATCGCATTAATAATGTTGGTGGAATTGCCACTCGTCGATATCGCCAGTAATAAATCATTGGCATGCCCTAACGCTCGTACTTGCTTCGCAAAAATATCACTAAAATGATAGTCATTACCAATCGCCGTCAGCGTCGCAATATCCCCCGTCAGAGCAATCGCTGGTAACCCTGGCCGTTCTTGCTTGAAACGATTCAACATTTCTGAGCTAAAATGTAAGGCATCACACGCAGACCCCCCATTACCACAACTCAGAATCTTGTGACCTTCCAATAAAGCCTGCACGATTTCTTCACTCGCTTCCGCAATAATATTTAATAGCGAATCTGCCGAATTGATTTTTGTTTGGATACTTTCTGTAAAATTGAGCTTAATACGTTCAATAATAGTATTCATATTTTCGCCTCAAAGGCATTCTTGATCCACTCTAGCTGCATTTTGCCTTCCACCGGATGAATCGCAATGACATCAAATCGACTATTCACCCGATACAACCATTTACGTATTTGCAAAAAATGCTTCGCTGTTTTGATCAATTTGTTAATTTTACTCTTCGTAATGCTCTCCACTGCATTACCGTAATCGGTACGCTGCCGGCTGCGTACCTCCACAAACACGATGTGTTCCTGATCCTGCATAATCAAATCAATTTCGCCATGATAGCAACGATAATTACGTTGCAGCAAACGGAATCCCTTGGCTTGCAAAAATTGGCAAGCCTGGTCTTCCGCGTGATGGCCTTTCTCAAGTCGATTACAAGAGTCCATTTTGGATCATCGTGCAAGGAACGTGCCGGTGGATTTGATGGTTGGAAGAGAGTATCAGTGCACCCGTCGCGCCGTACATGGGGAAGTTAGGTAGCTCCGAAAGCCGCGGCAAGGTTTGGCTGAGTAAGTACGCATCTTGTCCAACGGCACTCAAGCGGTTGGAAGAAGCACCTCCCTGAGCGGCTTGCCGGCTCGATGGGGTATCGCAAACAATGACACCGTTTAAATCCATATCTTTGGCCGGGTTCGGTGTGCCCGAGTAAACAGAAGAGGTCGCGTAAATTGGCACATTATTGGCGTAGTAATAACGCAGCAGCGGCACAATGAGATGCGCTTCTTGCGGTTGGGCAAAGAGGAAGATGACATCAAAATCATGGCGCCGTTGGGCACTATCTGTATCCGGATTCACGTTTAACAAATGAGCGATATCTTGATTGAAGTTGGTGTTAGCAGCGTAATACCACGTGTCTTGAATACTGCCGCCCGCTGATTGCCAACGATTCGAGAAAGCAGAAACCAGCCGTTTTCCCCAGGTCGTATTCGGCGCAATGATAATCGCATGTGAACCACTGCTGCGAGCACGTGTTACCATTTGCGTGACTTCGTCTTCGGGTAATAATCCAAATTCATAAAAATTAGTCGGCAGTGATCCCCAGCTGATGTCAGTATAATTGAGTGCTAATGTCGGTACACTGAATGAGCCTGATCGGTTTAGCGCTTGTACGTCTTCTTTCGTCAACGGTCCAATCACAAAATCCGCTCCTTCGGATAGCGCCTTCTGGTA
>SCTP01000309.1 GCA_004322325.1 Gammaproteobacteria bacterium
TCTGGGTCAAGGGGGCTTATCTTACGGGGGTGGGGGGTGGTTGTCAAATTGAATCAATTAAGGGTTCTTTAACTTGGGGTGGTTATAATAAGGGCCATTTATTATATAAAGCACAGATCGAGGGCACATCACTATGCCGCAAGCAAAACAGAGAATTTGGGGAGAAGGTTTAAAAGACACAATTATAAAAAAGCGTCGTTTAAACTTACCACCAGAAGCAGAAGAAATAGGTTCACTAATACAAGGAGTCCTCTCATCTATCGCACTCCAGTTAATTCTTGTTGATTTAGAGAAAATCCAACAGCAGTTAAACAGCTTAAAAAATATCTTAACTAAGAAAGAATATCGGAACCCACTCCTAGACGCCTTAATAAAGGAGTTAGAAACTATTATAGCTCCATCGGATTCTACAGCTCCTGAACAAGCTATCTCTGTTTGGTTAAGAGATTTTTTTGATGAAGATCAATTAGCTCAAGCTAGACAGAATATTCCAGAAAATAATTCAGAGCCAGCAACCATTGCGCCTGCAACTACTAAGAAAAAAGAATCTTCATTCCTTAAAGGCTTAATTGCCTCCATCTCGTCTGGAGCTGCTATCGGCGCCATCATAGGCGCTGCGCCTATTGTAAGCGGGATATTTGCCCCAATCGCCATTTTCAGCATACCTACTTTGGCTACGCTGGGTGCTTTTGCTGGGATGGCAACGTATGTTTGTGCTGCAGTAGGTCGAATAATAAGAAAATCTCTATCCTTAAATGAACCAGCAACTTCGGATAACACAACAAACCCAGAAACGTCAGGCCAAACAGCTGAAGCTCAATCCGAGATGAGATCAACAGCAGTGATAACCACGACAATTAAGCAAGATTCAATATCAGATGACGAGAAACTTTCAAACGAAGATATTGATGCTTTAGAGAAAGCAGAAAAATTTCTGCTACGTGAATTAGAAAAGATAAAGCAGAATGAATTTATAAAATCAAACACTTATCCCAATCAAAGAGTGCTAGAAGAAGATTTAGAGACAATACAAGAGGCTTTGACACGTAAAATTAAAACAATAAATACTTCTTCTGAACTCGGCCGTATAGAAGACCATAAAAAGGCGCTAAAACTCTCACCAAAGGTAAAACAGAATCCATACAGCCTTTGGGATAGCCATGCTCACTTACAGCCACAGCCAAGGACAAGTCAAAAGAAGGTTATGGTGACAGTGCTAAGAAGTTCTCTTTCTCTATAGCTGATAGAGATTATCAGACCCCAATAGGTAATTATTACTTATTGGGTTTTTTTCCTTTCTATATCAAGCAATTAGCTATCAATTGATTACCCGCATTCATTATTTATTTGGACTAGCCGCAATTAAGGGTTTTTTAACCTATTATCACTATAATAGTTAAAGAAATACAGGTAGAAACAGTATCATAACTTTAAGAATGTGGGTCAGGTGAATTTATGGCTAAGATCAAGATTATATTTCCTCAGGCTTTTTTTAGCAAAAAAACAGGTGATTATGCGACAGAGGCCATAAATATCGATAAGAGTAATGATAAAAATAAAATTAATAAAATTAATTCTCCTACTCGAACAGGAGGCGATATTTATAATTTAAATTTACAGTTCCGCCAAGAATTTAATGAGCTCACGGATGAGGACAAAAAGGAAGTTAAACGAGGTACTAGTTACCAAATAGATCCTTCCATTTCTTTACCAATAGACGTGGATAAAATTCGAACCTTTTTAGGCACCACGGGAATTCCTGATGTTAAATGTCAAGATTTTATTATAGCTCGTTTATCTCAAGAGCGAAGAGGAATCCAGTATAATATTGGTTCGATGTTAAATTCATTCTTCATCGAAAATATAAGTGTAAAAGCAAGTATGCCCTATGGATGTGTATCAACAGATGAGACTAAATTGAGCGCAAAACCTCATCACACGAATGGTATAATAATTCATGCATCACTTCCTATTCGCCCATTTAGTGGGGGAACAGGAATGGGAGAAATGATAGGTAAAGCGGAAGTAGATATTCATTTCGACAACAACAATAATATTCACGTATCTGACATAGAGCTCGAACTCCTCGAACAAGATAAAAACATGGTAGATTCCATAAAAATCCAATTAAAAAAATTAGAAAATGTCACGCTTATCAACTCCACTCCAACAGAGCTCCGCAAAGCAGAACAAGTAGCTCCAGTGGCTGGAGAAGAAGAGATAGAAACTTTTGTTATAACTCCAAGCTCAATACATGCTCTTCAAAGTTTAGATAATGAAGCAAAACAGATTGTTGAAAAAAAATCCTCTAATAAGTTCGTAAACTTTGTGCGAAATAATCCTTGGAAAACAGCTGCCCTTATCGGCTCTGTCGCTTTGGGAGCAGTAGGCTTGGCTTTAACCGCTACAGGTATTTTCTCGCCTGTAGGCGCGTTGCTTACGGCTTTAAGTGCCACGGGTATAAAATTATCTTTAGCAGGAACAGGCCTACTCGTAGCTAATGCTCTTGTTCCCGCTGCTGTTGGCGCGATAGGAATCGGCATTATGGCAGGTATAACAAAAGTTGTTAAAAAAATAGCGGGAAGAGAAAAAGCAGCTGGAGTAACACAAGTAGCTGGTAAAGAAAAAACGGCTAAAAGCCCAAGCTCCTCTTCTAACGCTACAATAAGAGCTGAGCAGTTAAATGAGAGTACAGAGGACCTTCAAGGTAGACACCTACCTCAAATACAAATACCGCCTGGCATATCAATCAAGCGTGATCCAACGTTTAGTAATAGTAATAAGGAAACTTTTTCGCGCTCACCCAAATAAGATTGCTTTTAACTTTAATAGGAATTAAATCATGACAAAATTAACTCTTTTTTCAAAGGATAAGGTAGTAGTTAAAAAAAACCAAACTAGCGTGCAAAAAGCTAGCGCAAGTGATATTACCCAAAGTATAGAAGAATTCGTATATGCGCTCGAAAAAACTCAAAGAATCTATAATGCTGCCGTAACCGAGTTAGTGGAGCTGAGAAATCAGCTTAAGAGGGAGCCAAATAATCCGGATGTACAAGCAGACTTCGCCACATTAAGGAGTTCGATTCAAGCATCTAAAGAAGTTATCAAGAATAAAATAGAAGAGCTTCAAGAATTTTGTAACCAACAACCTGATGCCATTGCAAAAGTCTCTATACCTCCCATCGTGGAAAAATCCCTAAAACGATAGCATTACTTAAAACCTCGACTGGCACCTCATGTGTCAGTCGTTTTCTAAATAAAAAGCTAACCTGCTGATCTTACATATAAATCCCGCCCATAAGTATCAATATGCTGCCTAAATGCCTCATGCGTAATATCCGCATAAAATTTCACATCAAATTTATATGGTAAGGGCAACTCATCCAACTCGCTATTCACTACGCCTAAGAGTCCCTCATCAATCTGTCCCCACAGCACAAGATCAATATCTGAATTAGGACGATAATTTCCCATCGCACGCGAACCAAACACTTGCACACGTTCAATCTCTGGATGTTTTCGAAACGTGTCAATTAACATGGCTAACGCTTTATCTTCTAACCCGAATTTCATTTTTCCAAACTCTTTTCTTTCAAGAAAATATATACCTGATCTAACACCGCTAAATATTTTCTCGCAATCGCTTCAATCGCTTTTTCAAACGTTTTCTGATTATATGTATGCGACATAAGGTTACGATGCTCTAGCATCTCTATCCATACTTTTCCATCGTGAATCACGTTAGCTGCGAATGCTTCTTTTATTACTTGGCGTGGCGTAATTTGCTCAAGTACAACACCTGTATATTCAAGATAATCTTTGAGGGTTTTCCATGCGAGTTCATAAGTATACTCAAAACGCTGTACAATGCCTTCTTTTTCAAGATCAGAAAATTCGCCTAGCGATTTTTGCTCCAAGGCGCTTCGTAACAGAATAAAGGCTCGCTCAAAATTTTCGAATCGCTGCTGCCATCTTAATTCCTTCATCACTTCTCCCACCATCTCATGAATCATCTTTGCCGCGATTATGGCACAAGGTATAAAGTTAAGGAAGCCACTGCGTTTTCACGTAAGCTATGTAATACTATTACCCATCGTGTGACGGAATCTAAATAAGGACGTTAGACCATGCTAATCCACACTCTCCAAACCGATTTCGAAATGTTTTTCCGCGTCATCCTCGCCTGCTTGCTTGGCTGTTTAATCGGCTGGGAGCGGGAACGGCATCGCAATATTGTGACCGCGGGCATTCGTACCTACGGCGCCATCGCCTTAGGCTCTTGCGCGTTCGGCATTCTCAGCTATTACATCGCCGGCGGCGATCCTGCCCGCATGGCAGCACAAGTCATCACCGGCATCGGCTTTTTAGGCGGCGGTATCATTTTCCGGCAAGGCGATTATGTCACGGGACTCACCACCGCCGCGACATTGTGGGCCACAGCCGCTGTGGGGCTGGCCGTGGCGTTTGGATTGTATTTTGTGGGGTTTTTGATTTCACTGCTGATTTACCTGCTACTCTACCTGCCACGGCTGGCTTGGTGGAAGAAAATTTCGGCGAAGTGAAAGTTAATTAGCCTCATCCCACGAACATACATTCATTCGTAGGATGAAGCTTTTACTTCTTATGAACAAGGTACCACTGGGTGAAAATTGTTTTCTTCTACAGGAGGGTTAAAACCTTTCTGAATATTATCAGCAGCTTTATATTTACAATATAATGTACCGCGTGATTCAGTGACTTTAACAGCAGCAACATCCGCACTTATAGAACGACTGGTATTAAAAGGGTTATTCCCTGGCTTAAACTCGGGAGAACTGGCCAATACCTGCATTGTAATTGTCTCGGCTCGCACGTGTAATTTAGCATTTTTTTCTTCCTTTTCAATATTACGTGGCGAACTGCTTCCTAACATCCCCCAAATACGCTCTCTCTCTTTTTCATCTGGATATACTATCGCCATCAATTCATTAAACTTAGCATTTTTGAGATTTTTCAATTTCTTTTCTGCATCAATCACATTCTTTAAATTATTTTCACTCAGCATTTGCTGAATCACATTTGTGAAACGATCCGTAAAAGCTTCTTTCATTTTTAAAATTAACTCAACTAATTTACTATCTTCCAATTGCTCAATAACATTTACCGGCACTTTTTTAATAAAATCGAGTAAGTTAATAGAATCGCTTCTCAATTTATCATAAGCATGTTTTAATAACCCCTGCAATTCTGGACAAATATTATGTTCTTCAAGAACATCACGAATATTACCCATTTTTTTCGCTATGTCCTCTCCATATAAACAATTAGGATCTTTTATAAAAGCATTAATAACCTCCTTAAATAGAGCATTCTCAATGCCATTTTTTCTAAGAGTATCACGTGCCTCTTGAAGGAGTTGTAATAATGGCTCATACAGCGATACACGCATGTCTTCCTTTAATGCTTTTGCGGTAGCACTACCGTTAAAGCTATCTTCCTGAGCTTTTATCTCTTCTAGATGATCACAAATGAAAGCAATATGTTCATTAAATAATTTTTCATCAAAACATCTATCTCCAGTGAGAAAATCATCTAATTCTTGTATCACCAAAGCAGATATCTGACTTAACAACATCGATTTTCGCAAAACCGTTTGACCGGCAGAACCAACCGATTGCTTATCTCCAAGCAAATCCACATCAAATATCTGACGATGATTTTCTTTAAATGTAATTTCTACACTCTTAAACGTACTATACAAGGCGTTCAATTGTTCTCGCGTCATAATACGAAGCATATCAAAATAACGCTGACTTTCTTTATCCGCCCGTCTGGCAAATTCATCCATTTTATAAATAATCCCAATCCCTGCATTATGGTAAATGGTATTAACAGCTGCTCCATATTTATCTCGGAATTTATTAATTAGCAGCCATTGCAACATGACTCGACCCACATCAACCGGATCTAGTTTTTGCTTTAACGCTTTCGATGCTTTTTGGCGTTCTGGTTGGTAAAATAATTTATTCAAATTCGTATTCAAGTCTTTCGCTATGTCTTCTATATCTTTTACGATACGCTCTTTAACCCATTTATCAGCAACTACAAAGTCTGTCCTTGTATTCGCTAGAAAATCTCTTAACTCATCCATGTAGTTTTCAGCCAATGAATCAACAAACTCTTGTTGATTATCTAACGTGAGTGCTGTCGAAGATTCTTTTTTGAATTTTTCGAATAATGTTTTTAATAAGCTTTTCTCTCCCGTTTTCATAAACTTAAGCTTGCTGCTATATTTCTCTTCAATCTCGGCCAGCTTCGCAGCTACTTCTTTCGCTTTCAGTTCTTCTTGTTTGTGGATTTCTTCGCTTATACGTTCTTCTTGCTCTTCATCCACCTCTTCTTTTCCCTTTTTCCTCTCTATCTTTTCTTTTATTTTTTTCTCAATAGAGTATTGTTTACCCAACACTTCTTTGGCTTTTTTATCCATGGCTTGTTGAATCGCTTCATTCGGTATCACTGGCATACACCAATAGACTCTCTCTTCGCCAGGCTGCAACGTACTACCAATACTGACGACATAATTTTTAGAGGACGAATCTAATTCCACTGCTGCAAGCTGATCAAGACGCTGTCCATCTTCTATTGTTAAAGGATTGGTTCCGTTATTTTTCACTTTAACATAAGCAGGCTGCAACGCATCGGGCCATACCGTTTCAAGCTTTTTAAGCGCTCCTGATAATCCCGCCATATCTTCTTGGCAATTGATCATCGCCACAACCGCATTGTCTATCGCTACTTTAGCTGCAGTTAGATTTTCTAACTCACCATGCTGATCAGCTAACTTCGTGCCTTCACTTCTAAAAAATTGAAGACAAGCTTTTACATTATTAGACTCTTCTTCTGTTGGATTATTGTTTTCTAAGTATTTAAGAACATTAGCTTTCAATAACTCAATGGTCTTTATCGCTTCATCTTTCATCCCAAAAAGACTATTTTTTTCGAGCAACGTTACCATGCTTTGGTAAGCTGTTGTTACTTCTTCAACCGTGGCGCTAGAAATTTTCTGATTAAACTCTGTTATAAATTTCATCGCCTTATATTGCTGCAATCGATCTTCAATCACGGTAATTATTTTTTTATTGTCGGAAAGAGCAGCTAGATTTTGGCACTTTAAGAGCTTAGTAGTGTAATCAATACCTTCTTCAGGCTTTTCAAAGTGACAGATACGCGCTTTAATTCTTTCTATCACCTCATTTCTTGCATTATCTAATATCTTATTATCTTTAACTGCTTGATAATTTAAAAAAACTAATCGGCTATCGAACGATGCAGGAAGTTCAGCCGACTCAATTTCAGTAATGATCTTATCCTGATATTTTTTAATAAACTCCCGCGCTTTTTCTTTTTTCTTATTTAAATCAACAATGGAACACTGCTTAACCCCCTCGCATTTGATCAAACAAATAACATGCTGGCGAAGAGCCTCCACCTCCGTATCATTCAAAGACAAAGCATCATTATATTGGTCAACCGCTGCTTCTGCTTTATTAATCGCTCGCCAAGCTGCATATTGCTGCCTTTGCACAGCAATAATTTGGTCGATTTCTACCATTTCTTCTTTTGTACATAAAGTACGAACACTACCTATTTTTAATAAATTATCAAGATAAAGCATTCCTTCTTCAGGTGTCTTAACCGCCTTAATTTTATAATTTAATTTGCTTTTAATCGCTTTAGCGAGGTCTCTTCTTGCTTGATTTAAGATCGCATTATTTTGGATAGCCGCATAATCAAAAAATGCTAGTTGATTATTCACTGCTTGCGGTAATTTATCTAAATGTAATTTATCTAAATTTTCAATAATCTTGTCCTTACACTTCTTAACAAATTGAATTGCACTTAGTCGTTCTTCATCCAGCCCTTTGATATCGCAATTTATTAACTTCACCACCTTAGCGCGAGTTTGTTCAATCTGCTCGGGGCTTAAATCGTTAGCAGCATTTAAAAACTTATCTTTATGTTCATTCACTATTTTCTCTGCTTCTATATAGGGAAGCTCTTGATTATATTTTTCTATCGTTTTCTTATTTTTTTCACTAATTAAACCAGAGATTTCCTGCACAATAGGAATAATATTTCTTTGCATTTGCTTTAATTGTTTCAACTCCTTATTTTTACCCGTGAACCAACCAAACATTTTTCTTAACCAGCTATTTTCTAAATTTTCAATTTTCTTATTTAATTCTCCCCCTGCATCAATTGATTTTTTTAACTGATTAAATTTCTCACATTCTACATCACTGCCATTTTTATTGTTTGCATACGCTGCTGCTTTAATTTTATAAGCCACGTCTCGCAATTCAAGTAATTGTTTAGCGATTTTTTCAACATAGCCAGAGAAAGGTTGTTTTTGACTTTGTAAGAAAAATTGTGGTGTTGTCTGTAAGCAAATTAAATGGATGATTTTTTGAAATTGGGCTGCATTTTCTTGCCAATCAATTGGCTGTTGCGCAATTTCATACAAGGCATACCTGCCCACTGCTAGGGAAAGCTCTTCTCTGCCTGTATAAGATTTTTTATTCGCTCCACTCGAAAATAATCCGCTTTTTTGCTTTAATGCTGAGGCATAGTGATTTGCTTGGTAG
>SCTP01000310.1 GCA_004322325.1 Gammaproteobacteria bacterium
TGAGATCGCCGCGCAACGCAACGATGCGCCGCACACCGATGGATCGGTAAGCTTGCAGCATCTCAAGAATCTCCGTTCGGCTTGAACCGATACAAGCCAAATGAGGCGCCACGGCTATCCCCGTATATTGCTGCAATAACTTCACTGATTCCATGGTTCCTGCTCGATTAGAACCACCCGCACCGAATGTCACCGAAAAGAAATGGGGATGATGCTCCGCCAGCAGAGAAGCGGTTTCCACCAGCTGCTGCACGCCTTCTGCTGACTTAGGAGGGAAAAATTCAAAACTGACATTGAAGAGTTGCACTATTTTCATAAATCCTGATTCCTTATGCTAAATGTGTCGCCAGCCAGCGTTTAATCAGCGGCACCTCCATGTTTTTTCGCTTGGCATAATCGACGACTTGATCTTCCGCTATTTTGCCAATCCCAAAATAATGGGATGAGGGATGCGAAAAGTAAAATCCACTCACAGAGGATGCTGGTAACATAGCAAAATTTTCCGTCAGACTGATAGCAGTATTTTGCGTTACCTTCAGCAAATCAAATAAAATCGGTTTTTCGGTATGATCAGGGCAAGCAGGATAGCCCGGTGCGGGACGTATACCGACATATTTTTCAGCAATTAACTCTTCATTGCTTAAATTCTCTTTTACTGCATAAGGCCAAAACTCTTTACGTACTCGCTCATGTAAATGTTCAGCAAAACTTTCTGCAAAACGATCCGCCAAGGCTTTTAGCATGATGGCGTTATAATCATCATGGTCTTGTTCAAAGAGCGCTAACTGCTTTTCCATCTCAAGCCCCGTTGTCACCGCAAACCCACCTAAGTAATCGGGTATACCGGATGATACAGGGGCTACAAAATCCGCTAAACACATATTGAACTTATCCCTTGGCTTACGATTTTGCTGGCGGAGCATACAAAACTTGGCGATGATCTTATCGCGGTTTTCGTCAGCATAAATGACGATATCATCACCGATGCTATTGGCCGGGAAAAAACCCACAATCGCGCTGGCTTTTAGCCATTTTTCACACAGGATTTTCTTCAGCATCGCTTGCGCATCTTGAAATAAGTTTTTCGCACTTTCACCAATGATTTCATCCTTAAAAATGACTGGATAACGTCCGCTTAATTCCCAGGTATGAAAGAAGGGCGTCCAATCAATATAATCGACTAATTTTTCGAGCGGATAATCGATCAATGTTTGCGTCTCTAAAAAAGTGGGCTTGGTAGAGGCGTGCATCGACCAGTCAACCATAAATTTATTATTTCGAGCTTCTTCAAGGCTAATGATTTCACTTTCTGATTTTTTATTTTTATGCAACTCGCGTAGTGAAGCATATTCTTTTCTTACTTTATCCGTAAATTCTTGTTGTTGCGTCTTACTTAATAATTGACTCGCCACCCCTACTGCTCGCGAGGCATCCACCACGTGTACGGTGGCACCGTGATAATGGGGCTCGATTTTTAATGCTGTATGGGCTCGTGACGTCGTCGCACCACCGATTAATAACGGTAGTGAGAAATGCTGGCGCTGCATTTCTTTGGCGACATGTACCATTTCCTCCAACGAAGGGGTGATTAAACCGCTTAAGCCAATGATATCAACCTGCTCTGCTCGCGCTGTTTCAAGAATCTTTTCGCATGACACCATGACGCCAAGGTCAATAATGTGATAACTATTGCATCGCAACACGACACCCACAATATTTTTTCCGATATCGTGCACATCACCCTTCACGGTTGCTAAAAGAATTTTACCTTTTGTTTGCCCAGCAGCCTGATCAGCTTCCATAAACGGCTCCAAATGGGCGACTGCTTGCTTCATCACACGCGCACTTTTAACCACTTGCGGTAAAAACATTTTGCCAGCACTGAATAAATCGCCGACGATATTCATCCCATCCATTAATGGTCCTTCAATCACTTTTAATGGATGGCCTAATTCTAAACGCGCGGTTTCAGCATCTTCTACAATATATTGGCTAATGCCATTGACTAAAGCATAAGACAAACGTTCACTCACACTTTTCTGCCGCCAACTTAAATCTTCTACTTTGATTTTTGCCTGGCCTTTTACCGAATTAGCGGCTTCTAGTAATCGTTCTGTTGCATCTGGTTGACGATTTAATAGTACATCCTCGATGAGAATGAGCAAATCCTTGGGAATGTCTTCATAAATAGCGAGATTACCTGCATTAACAATCCCCATATCCATGCCTGCTTGGATGGCATGAAAAAGAAAAACAGCGTGTATTGCTTCGCGAATAGCATTATTACCGCGGAAAGAAAAAGAAATATTACTCACGCCACCACTGATTAAAGCATACGGCAAAGTTTCTTTGATGCGGCGAATGGATTGGAGGAAAGCAAGTGCATAATCGTTATGCTCTTCCATTCCTGTCGCGACGGTTAAGATGTTGGGATCAAAAATAATATCTTCCGGCGGGAATCCTACTTGATTCACTAAAATATCGTAAGAACGGCTGCATATTTCGAGACGTCGATCAACCGTGACAGCTTGGCCTTCTTCATCAAACGCCATGACGATGATGGCGGCACCATAGTAATAAGCTAATTTCGCTTTGGCGATGAAGGCTTCTTCTCCATCTTTTAAGCTGATGGAATTCACAATGCCTTTGCCTTGAATACATTTTAATCCTGCTTCAATGACAGCCCATTTAGACGAATCGACCATGATGGGTACGCGTGCAATATCCGGCTCGGAAGCGATAAGGTTTAAAAACTTCACCATCACGGCTTCTGCATCCAGCATGCCTTCATCCATGTTAATATCGATAATTTGCGCACCATTGATGACTTGATCACGCGCTACTTCTAATGCAGTAGTATAGTCTTCATTACGAATGAGATCAGCAAAACGCATGGAGCCAGTAACATTAGTACGCTCGCCGACATTGACAAATAAAGATTGATCATCAATGACTAATGGCTCTAAACCACTTAAGCGACAAGCTTTTGGGATAGAAGGAATGACTCTAGGCGGAAGATCTTTAACGGCAGCCGCAATCGCGCGAATATGATCAGGGGTAGTACCGCAACAGCCGCCGATAATATTCAGGAAGCCTTCTTCTGCAAATTCACGAATGACATTGGCCATTTGTTCAGGCGTTTCATCGTATTCACCAAAAGCATTGGGCAATCCTGCGTTAGGGTGAATACTCACGTGCGTATCCGCGAGATTGGATAATTCTTGGATATAAGGCCGCAACGCAGCGGGACCCAGTGCGCAATTTAAGCCGATGCTCAGTGGTTTTGCATGCCTAATCGAATGCCAAAATGCTTGTGTCGTTTGGCCTGATAAAGTACGACCGCTCGCATCGGTGATCGTGCCAGAAATCATGACGGGAAGGCGCATGTGATGCTGAGCAAAATATTTTTCGATAGCGAAAATCGCCGCTTTGCAATTGAGGGTATCAAAAATCGTTTCAATCATGAGGACGTGCACACCGCCATCCACTAGACCGCGCAAAGCGTCGCTATAGGCGTTAACCAAATCATCGAAGGTAATATTGCGAAAACCAGGATTATTCACATCAGGAGAAAGCGAGGTCGTACGATTTGTTGGGCCTAAAATGCCGATGACAAAGCGAGGTTTATCCGGCGTACGCTGGGTGAACTCCGCCGCCACTTGACGAGCAAGGCGTGCAGCAGCCACATTCAATTCATAAGCGAGATTGCTCATATTATAATCGGCTAGCGAAATCGAAGTGGAATTGAAGCTGTTCGTTTCAACAAAATCAGCACCGGCATCAAAATAAGCGCGATGGATATCAGCGATGAGATGAGGCTGGGTGAGCGATAATAAATCGTTATTGCCTTTTAAATCGTGCGGAAAATCGCGAAACCGTTCGCCGCGGTAATCGCTTTCTTGTAATTGATACCGCTGTATCATGGTACCCATTCCACCATCGAGGATCATGATACGTTTATGTAGTTCAGTGCGAAGATAGTCCAGTGGGTTCATTGTGATGCGAGCATTGTCCATTTTATTAAAAAAGCGTGATTACGTTACACTATTATGATGGCGAGATCAAACCTCTAAATTGACTCACCAAATACAGAGGAAAATTGCAAACATCCCCATCCTTTCTCAAATTCATCAAAGAAGCGCGCAGCAACCATTTAGGCTGATACTTATCGCCATAAACACGTAAACTCTTTTTCTTACGCGACATGCCGGACTTTACTTCTAAAGGAAAAATTTCCAGCTCATGTTCGATAATAAAATCTACTTCTGCCATATTCTCACTGGTCCAATAATAAAGCTGATAGTGGTTCGCTACCAATTCTTGCGCAACAAAGTTTTCGGTAAAGGCACCGTTGAATTCTAAGAACAGCTTATGGTCATCAATCACAGCTTGGGGTGGAAGATGGCTCATGGCAGCAAGCAGTCCCACATC
>SCTP01000311.1 GCA_004322325.1 Gammaproteobacteria bacterium
CGAGCAGCCAAAGGCTTTATAATGATGGGATAATCTACTATTCTTATAAAATCAAGAAGATCGAAAGTATTAGTAATCTTTCTAAAACGAGGTACTAGCACATTGTTTTTCTGCGCAATGGTCTTCATTACATGTTTATCTCGAAAGGAAACAGCGCTAAACAAATCTTGTCCTTCAATCTTAAGCTCTCCTCTCACCCGCGCCGTACGCAATATATCCACTTCGGCCATTACTATAATTTTTTTAAAACGATAAAAGGTATTTAACTCCGTAATACGTTTTTCAATTAAATCAGAGTGATGATAGTTATCAAAAAACTCAATATATTGGCAACAACTTGAAAGATTAGCCTTTACATAATTAACATAGTTAATATCATCATTTGCTGTCATTAATACACAGTTATTTAGCGAATTTCTCCATTCAAAAATAGATGTTTCTTGCAAATGCCTCGGCATCAGTAACACTAAATTATTCCCCATAACTCACCTGCTACCTTTTTCATAATGGACTATATCTGGCATAAATCTACTGTTACACGCTAATTTTTGATTCTGTATATTATCAGTAATGTTATTTACAATCACAGCTGCATTCCTAATATCAATTTCATCTATATTTTTATGTGTAACAGCACGGGCCATATATTTGCTCCACGGATATAATAACAATCCCTCTTTTTTCGCCATCTGAATAAAATCAACCGCTTCTACTTTTAGCCTGCTTGTATCTAACATAACAATATTCGTATCGACATTTTCAGGACTAACGTTTAGAAAATGGTTATCCTTTAATAATAATGCTAGTAATTTTGCATGATTATTATCTAATGCAAGTGATGAAATGTTATGCTTAATCGCATGCAGCGCGGCCGCCGCCATAAAACCAGATTGGTGCATCCCACCGCCATACCATTTTCTAAATTTATTCGCGTTAGCAATTAGCGATTGCGTTCCCATCAATATTGACCCAAATGGTGCTCCCAACCCTTTTGAGAAACAAATAGTTATACTATCACAATAGGCTGCGTATGCTTGAGGAGCTATACCCGTAGCTGCACATGCATTTAATATACGTGCACCATCTATATGAATCGGTAATTGCTGATCGCGAGAATATTCAAAAATTTCCTTAAGAATTTCAAAAGGAAATATTTTACCGCCATAAGTATTAATTGTGTTTTCTAGGCATATCAAGGTTGGATAATTATAAAGCGCAGATCTATGTTTGTTTAGAAACGCTTTTTCGATATCACTGATACGTAACACACCGTCATCAGTATTACATAGATTTAAATATACTTTCCCTAAATCTACTGTTGGACCAGCCTCAAAGTAATTAATATGATAACTTGCATCTAGTATTATTTCATCACCCGGATTCGTATAACAACGAATCGCGATCTGATTACTCATGGTGCCAGACGGCATGAATAGAGCGGCTTCTTTATTAAAAAGATTAGCACAATACTTTTCCAATTCTAATGTTGTTTCATCCTCTTCATAACCATGATCACCAACAATTGCATTCATTATCACCCCTCGCATTGCGTCATCAGGTTTAGTCACTGTATCGCTGCGCAGATCTATTATTTTAAGTCGCGACATACACACTCCTGTATTTCTCACCAACCAAGCGACAACCACTCCTCATTTTTGTGGCCTGTTTTAATTTTAAAGCGATTATACTTTAAAGAATAGAAATATCAATGTCAATACTTTAAAGTATAATTAAATAAAGTAGTCTGTTTTTATTAAAAATGGTAGATTTATGAAGTTCTTTCTCATAGAGCATCTGGAACAATATGGTAGATAAAAAAATTGATGAAAAACTAACCTTTTCTGAAGCAAAGAAAAGCTCAACGCCCACTATTGCAAGCAACCTTAGAAAGTTAATGACCCTAGCAAAT
>SCTP01000312.1 GCA_004322325.1 Gammaproteobacteria bacterium
TGCATAAATCAGCTCGACACATTGCGAACTGACTGTGCGCTCGAGGTTCTTCATCACCTCTTTAATCGTATCGCGCGATACATTTTTCCCAATAAAAATTTCTCCCAGCAATTGAGATTCATTCAGCAACAAGATAGCTGTTTTATGCTTTTTCTTTCCTAAGAAGTACAATAAACACCCCTTTAGCTCTTTTAGAAGCTCAGCAGGTTCCGTCAATTTACACTCAAGCTGTTTAATTCCCAGACGGATAAAAAATTGCTGTAATAGCACATTCTCTTTCACTTGGATGGAAGGACGCCTATCAACAAGCACCTCTTTAAATATCACCATCGGCTGAAAATAGGCTTCTAGGGTGGCGGAATGGGTATCCCAGGTTATTTGCAGCTTGTCTTGATCTGAACAAGCAGCTAACTCTTCACATGCTTTAATGAAAGCCGGACTTAGCTCTGGAGCACGCTGACTTCCGCCAGTAAACCGCTTCATCGCATTTGGATGACAGTTTTGCTCCCGTTTGCGCTTGCCAATGGCAGAATTGATTCGCGTTGTAGACATTGTTATATGACCTCATTTTGGTCATATAATATACTAAATTTAGTTAAAAGACCAAAATTAATCTACCATCAAGGCTTCTTCCAGCCGACTCCGCAACTCTCCCAACTGACCATGGAAAAAGTGAGTCGCCTGAGGGAAGCGTAAAATCAATGGCTTAGGCTCTCTATTTTCCGCCCAGGCAAACACCGCTTGCGGGGCGACGATTTCATCTACTTCGCCTTGCACTAATATCCACGGACACGTGATGGGTGGTATGTTTTGCATGGGGAAATTCTGCACCGGCGGCGCAATCGTCACCAGTTTTTTCACCGGAAATTGTGTGGCTGCTTTCGCGGCAATGTAAGCTCCAAAGGAGAATCCGGCTAGCCAAATGTCACGATGCGGATGCGTGTGTTGTACCCACTCAATGACGGCTAATAAATCGTTTAATTCACCCTCACCCTCATCAAACTTTCCCTCACTCTTCCCTACACCGCGAAAATTAAATCGTACAGTGTTTAAACCGAGATATTGGAACACTTTCACCATCGTCGTCACCACTTTGTTGTGCATCGTACCGCCAAATAACGGATGTGGATGACACACAACTCCCCAGGCGCCAATTGGCTCTTCTTGCGGCTCACCGGCAATCACTTCCAACTGCCCTGCAGGCCCTTGAATGGCTAAACATGTTTCCGTCCCCATCAATGTTGAAATCATAACCTTGTACCTTCATTCCAGAGTAAAGTAGAATGCCTATACACTCTTTTTCGTTAATAAGCTACTTGAGATGACAAGGTAAGTCTAATGAAATTAATTATTGATACATCAGTAATTATAGCTGTTTTAGTAAATGAACCTATAAAAAGAAAATTAATCGAATTAACCAAAGGCGCAGAGCTAATAGCTCCTTTATCAGTGCATTGGGAAATAGGAAACGCTTTTTCTGCTATGTTGAAAAGAAAAAAAACAGATATAGCTAAGGTAATTAAGGCAATACAGATTTATGATTCAATATCCATTACAATGGTAGATATTGAACTGGAAGAAGCATTATTAATCGCAGATAAATTAAACATTTATGCTTATGATGCTTACCTCATAGCATGTGCTTTAAAAAACCACTGTCCCTTGGTCTCATTAGACAATGGATTAGTAACAGCAGCAAAAAATTTTGGGGTTAAAATCTTGGAGATCGAATCATGACCGCGACATACACTTATGCAAAAGCTAAGCAACGTTTTGATCTCATTTTAAAAAAAGCCTCTCTTGATGGGAAGGTTAAAATTCGGAAAGATGATCAGCTTTTTATAATCATGCCTGAAGCAAAAAATGTATCTCCCTTAGACGTAGAAGGAGTAGATATTCACATAACAACCAAAGATATCATTAACCTTATCCATGAAAGCAGAAAAGGATAAAGGTATTTTATCGGCTCGCCTTCCCTAATCGATCCCGTACCGCACCCCATTCCATCTCCAATGGTACCGCTTCAATAATGATGCGTTTTACTCGCTGATTATCTAATAATCGCAAAGTGTGATAAAGATCATGCGCATACGCCGCTGCTTTACTTGGCATCTTTACCTGATGAATAGCCGCAGAACGTGGCACGGATAAATCGCTATAGGTGAGGAGAGCGATGGGGAATTCATCTGGTGTTAAGGCGGCTAAAAAAGGGAGAATCGCTTGTGTTGCCATTAACACCGTTTTAGTCGTCGGCGCGTAATGTAAATGATGCATGCCAGGTGCGCGTATGGTTCGCTCACCCGGCTCAGAAAGGATGGCCGGAATATGCAGTGCATCAGCAATCGCCTGCGCTGTAATCATACCCGGACGTAAAATCACCGGCTGCTCGCGGCTCATGTCCACAATCGTCGATTCAAGCCCTACTTCGCACGCACCCCCATCTAAAATCACATCCACTTTATTGCCTAATTCTTCATACACCGCCGCCGCTGTCGTCGGACTGATATGAGTAAAACGATTCGCTGAAGGTGCTGCCACCCCCTTACCAAATGCCTGCAGTAAGGCGTGAGCCACAGGATGCCGGGGAATCCGCAAGCCAATCGTTTCTTGATTACCTGTCACCGTATCGAGAACATGCGGTTGCTTCTTCAAAATCAACGTCAGCGGACCTGGCCAGAATCGCTCCGCCAGCTTGAGCGCCTGCGGAGAAATCGTCTGCGCCCACTCATGCACTTGCTCAAGACGCGCGAGATGCACAATCAAAGGGTGATCATAAGGCCGCTCTTTGGCTTGGAAAATCTTGCGCACCGCCGAGGCATTGCTGGCATCGGCGCCTAAGCCATAAACCGTTTCAGTCGGGAAAGCCACCAAACCGCCGGATTGGAGTAAGGTGACTGCTTTTGTGATATCAGGGATCATTTTATCAAGCCACTTGAGCAAATTTCATGAATTTAAGGTAATATTATCACTTCGAATCCCTGATAGATAACGCAACGCATTATGGCCGAAATCGAACAAGCTATTCCAGTCATCCCGATCGCGACGATTAAAGGGCAAGCCGTGATCGACCTGCCAACCGACCTTTACATCCCGCCAGATGCCATGAAAGTGTTCTTAGAGGCATTCGAAGGCCCGCTCGATTTTTTGCTCTATCTCATCCGTAAACAAAACTTGGATGTTCTCGATATCCCGATTGCCTCGGTGACGAAGCAGTACATGGAATACATCGACTTAATGCAAGAATTATCGCTGGAACTCGCGGCTGAGTATCTGGTCATGGCCGCTATTTTGGCTGAAATCAAATCGCGCATGCTCTTACCACGCCCCACTGAGACAGAAAATCCGGAAGAAGATCCGCGCGCCGAACTCGTCCGCCGTTTGCAAGAATATGAGCGCTTTAAACAAGCCGCTGAGAATATCGATAAGCTACCGCGACTAGAGCGGGATACGTTTATGGTCCAGACGGATAGCAGCACGATTGAAGTCGAAAAACCGCTGCCCACCGCTAGCTTGCCCGAATTATTACGTGCCTTTATGGATGTGATGAAACGGGTAGAACATAATGCCAGCCATCGTATCCGGATTGATACCTTATCCGTACGCGAGAAAATGTCGCATATTTTAGGTATGGTGCAGGAGCAAGAGCATTTTCCGTTTACTAGCTTGTTTAACTTGGAAGAAGGCCGCTTAGGTATCGTTGTCACTTTTTTGGCCATGCTCGAGTTATTGAAACAAAGTATGATTGAATTTATCCAAGCCGCTCCCTTTGCCCCCATTTATCTGAAACCAAAAGTGGTATCATGAAGGTAAAAGAATAAGTTTGGGGTAAATTTATGGCCGTACCTTTTCTCTCTACGTATGCGCGATTGATGATTAGCTTTTTAAAGAAAGACAATCTGCCGCCGGGTGTTAAAATCCGTAATGAGTGTATTGAGCTAGAGTCCGAAGCGGCCCAGGCGCGAAAGCAAATTTCTCGAGAATTGGGGGGACTGAACAATGATCATGTTGAAGAGCATTATAAGTCTCTCAGTGCCAATCTCAGACAGCTAGACCCCACTCACTTTCCCCGCGAGAGCTATAATAAAGTCACGACGATTAATGATGCTTTTCAAGAAGAGGTGAAAAAGCTAGAGACCGATATACTCTTGTCAAATCAAGTGGGGGAGAATCTGAAACGTACCGCTCTCGACATCCGTCAGCAAATGGGCACTGAATTGGCTCATAAGCGGGCGGAGCTTCAACCGAAGATTGAAAAACTGTCTGAAGATGTGGAGCGCTATCTTAAAGCTCGCAAAGAGTTGGGAAGCAGAATCATCGAAACGAATGAAAAGCTTGAACATCGCATGCGAGATGCGAGCATCATGCCTGTTACAGTAGCCCCACGTCCTGATTAAACCAGCTGCTGATCGCGAATCAGCAAGTGATGCAAGCGTATGCCACTGAGCCAGAGCATCGCGAAATAAAGCAAAACCGCCGAGGTCAAGAGAAAAGCTAAATGCGTATAACGCCAGAAAGCGTGATGTGTCGTCCAATCACTTAAATCTCCCGCCCCCAGCCAGAGCCAAATACCAATCACGACGTTGGCGGCGATGAGGCGTAACATAAACATCCTCCAACCCTCGCGTGGGCGGTAAATGCCGCGCTGGCGTAAAAAATAAAATAAGAAACTGGTATTGACGATAGCCGCGAGCGAGGTCGCCAGTGCAATGCCCGCGTGGGCAAGCGGCCAAATCAAAGCAACGTTAAAGAGCATATTGCAAACCATCGCGATGACGCCGATACGAACGGGCGTACGCATGTCTTGCTTGGCATAAAAACCCGCCGCTAAGATTTTGACGAGCATGAAAGGCGTGATACCAATGGCAAAGGCAGATAAACTTTCTCGCGCCATGCTGACCGCATAGCTATCAAATTTACCGTATTGGAATAAGGTACTGAGCATGGGGCCAGCCATCACCGCTAAGACAACGCCAGCCGGG
>SCTP01000313.1 GCA_004322325.1 Gammaproteobacteria bacterium
GTATCTTGAAAAATCACGTGAACGTGAACAATTAGCCATCATGATTTTTCTGGATTTAATCAAAGCAAATACAACGAAAGTAATTTTCGCTACGCCCACGACGCTACCAAGCTAAAGAACATCCGCGGACGACGCCCTTCACCAATCAACTCTTCTGCCGCCACTTGCTTCGTCAAAGTTTGCGTCCACATCACATTTCCACTCACATATTGCGTGATATAGAAACGCATACCAATACCCGTTGAGGTACCACTTACTTTTTTCTGCGTCCCTGGAATATCTTGAATATTCCATACCTCACCCGCATCATAGAACACATAAAATTGTAGATTTTCTATCTTAAATTTCTGCACCGGCCAATCATAACGCAGCTCTAAACTTCCCGCCGCCCCACGATCCCCAATGATTTCAGCCACATCATACCCGCGGCCTAATTGCGGACCACCAAATGAAAATTGCTCAGACGCTAATAAAGGATTAAACGCCCACTGACCGCTAAACAGACCATACAACGATACCGGCCCTCTGATCGCTTGCAAACGGCTTAACTGCAAGGTGATTTTCGTGTAATTACCACGACCACCAGGATGTGACGTTTGTGCTGTCGTTGGATCATCTTGATGGGTGGCACCAAAAAGAGGCAAGCCTTGCCTCACATCAGAACTAATTAAGTTGGCGCCATAAAAACGATCCGCAAAATTATACGTGCCGCCTAAGTCTAAACTACGAAGATGGTCTGTATATAATTTCTGGCTAAATGTCGTCACCGAACTGTCTAAATAATTAAATCCCGTTCGCAAGGTTAAATTCTGTGTGCGTGAACGCAGAATAGGATATTGCACCATCGTATAATAGTTATTCGTTAAACCATCAATTTGCGCTGGCTGCAATACAAATAAAGGATGCGTTTGCGTACGCGTATCACCAAATGTTGCACGAACACCTGTGTCTTGAATAGGCAAATTGTAATTAACATCGTAGTAAGTTAACTCACCACCTTTTGGTGTTTTCGTAAATGTAAACTGAGTCGAATCGCCTGAGGCAGCCATCGAATTAACAGCCACATTGCCTGTCATTTGCTGCGGCCCAATGTAACGCGTACCATAATCATCGTAAGAAGCATAACCTGTGATGGGCTTATTTTCTGTCACTAACGTTAAATCAGCTGCACCGGTTTTCGTTTTAGAAGGTGATAAAACTGCTTTGACAGTGGTCGCCGGAATTTCATTGGCTAACAGCAAATAATATTCCATGCGTTTAATTTCTAACGGCGGACAAGCTTTGATTTTCTCTCCATACGCCTTCGCTAAACATTGTGCGCCACGCGGATGACCTGATACATCGACTTTATCAATAAAACCTTCAATCACTTGCACCTGCACCATCCCATTTTTAACGTGCTGAGGGGGTAAAATCGCACGAGAAATAATATAGCCATTATTACGATAATAATTTGTAATGCTTTGTACGATATTAAAAAGATCCGCAACGGAAATGGTTTTATGTAATTTATCTCGATAAAGTGGTTCTAATTGCGAGGTGGTATAAATATGATTGCCTTCTAAAACAATTCCATTTAATTGAAAGGTGATTTTTTCTGCTTGCGGACCCAGTGGCGATCCTTGTTTCTCTGGCGTTGCCGTAATAGGCGGCAACACTTCTTGCTGTTGTGGGGTATGCTCTCTCGTCAGTGATTTGCCGACTTGATCAGGTAAAGTCGTTGCTGGTAAAACATCTCCCCCCAATGGCCACGCATTCTTTGCTAATAACAAAAGACTCATGATTTTTGCTAGTTTGAATGCGCTTCGCTTCATTCCAATTCCCTTTAAATTTAACTTCCAAAACAATCAACAGGTTAAAAAGACCCTCTGAAAGGAAAAAACCTAATATATAGTCTATAGTTAATATACAACGCCAAAACGAGTATTAAAAGAGAAGCTAATGAAATCAGCCGCGAGGCACAACAATCGTTTAGCGAGGTTCTACCACCTTGGCATGAAAGGGATGGTATTGCTAGGAGCCTTTTTTTGTACTACCGGAGCACTTTACGCGAATCCCGCCCTTGATCATGTCGCTGCAGGCGATGTGTCTATTCAACAAGCCTCAGGTTCGACGGTGGTTAATCAAAATAGCCAGAAGGCGATTATAAACTGGCAAAGCTTCAATATTGGCCAATCTGAATCAACCCATTTTCAACAACCTGCAGGCGGTGTTGCCTTAAATCGTATTAATGGCGCTCAAGGCCCCTCTTCTATTTATGGTCGATTAACTGCCACCGGCCAAATTATTTTAATGAATCCAGCAGGCATTTATTTCGGTCCTACCGCGTATGTGAATGTCGGTGGGATGATTGCTACTACCGGCAATATGACCGATGCTGACTTCTTACAAGGTAACTACCGCTTTTCTTCCGTCCCTTCCTACTCTGGCTCCATTATTAACGACGGTCAAATCATCTCGCATGGCCTCATCGCCCTCGTTGCACCACAGGTGGTTAATAACGGACTGATTCAAGCAAATATGGGTAATGTGATACTCGCCTCCGGCAATGCTTTTACCATCGACTTAACGGGCGACCAACTGGTTAACTTTACCATTGATGAACGACCCTCTGGCACACAAACTGGCATCACCAACATGGGAGCGATCGTTGCTAATGGCGGTAAGATATTGGTAACGGCGCAGGCAGCACAAGGCGTATTAGATAATGTCATCAACATGCAAGGCACCGTGCAAGCGCAGTCAGTGAGTCAGCAAAATGGTGAAATCGTTTTATCGAGTGATCCTAATGCAGGTAACGTGTATGTCGCCGCTACCTTAGATGCTTCCGGCATCATTGGCGGTAAAGTGCAAATTACGGGGTATAACATTTTATTAGATTCACCTACCGTCATTGATGTTCGTGGCGAACAGGGTGGCGGTAACATTACTATTGGTGGTAATGCAAATGCGGTAGTGATGGCGCCTCAAGCAAGCCTCTTCGCGGATGCCATCACGAGCGGGAATGGTGGTAATGTCACCCTGTTCGCTGATCATGTCATCAAAGCGTATGGTTCGATTAGTGCACGCGGTGGAGCGGAAGGTGGTGATGGTGGCTTCATTGAAACATCTAGTCACGATTTTATGGATCTCAGCGCTATAGCAGTCGACCTACGGGCACCACTGGGTCAAACAGGAACGTGGTTGATTGATCCTTGGAATGTCACGATTAGCACCGCCGCCACCTCGGCGGGTGCCTTTAGCGGTGCGAGTCCCAATGTTTTCACCCCCACGGCCACAGCCGCCACTGTTAATACC
>SCTP01000314.1 GCA_004322325.1 Gammaproteobacteria bacterium
CGGCATCGCTTCTTCATTACCGGCTGCTTTATCTTCCATTTGCTTACGAAAACGCTCTGCTTGATCTTCCGGATCATTTAATTCTGAAAATCCATTCGCAATTTCTCGACCTGCAATAAACAGCTCAAAACGATCCGTAATAAACGGATTATCATCATTCCGCCGCGCGAGCGGGGATGTCTCCGCCGGATATTCCGTGATAAAAGTAGGTTGCTTCAATTCATGCTCCACCGTTTTCTCAAATATCTCGACTTGAATCTTGCCCAACCCATAACTTTCCTGCACCGGAATCTCAAGTTTTTTAGCCGTACGTTTCGCTGCTTCTAACGAATCAATATCTTCCGCTTTCAAACTCGGATTAAACGTTAAAATCGCATCACGCAATGCTAATCGCGCAAAAGGCTTGCTAAAATCTAACGCTGTCTCATGATAAGAAAACGCCATCGATCCAATGACACTCATCGCGATCTGGCGAAATAATTCTTCTGTTAAATCCATCAAATCCCGATAATCAGCATACGCCTGATAAAATTCCAACATCGTAAATTCAGGATTATGCTGCGTCGATAACCCTTCATTACGAAAATTACGATTGATTTCAAACACTCGCTCAAATCCACCCACCACTAATCGCTTTAAATAAAGCTCTGGCGCAATACGCAAATAAAGTGGCAAATCTAAAGCATGATGATGCGTCGTAAACGGCTTCGCTGCTGCACCCCCCGCAAGCACTTGCATCATGGGTGTTTCGACTTCGAGATAATCACGTTCTTTTAAAAATTGACGAATGATATCTGTAATTTTAGAACGCACAAGAAAAGTATGACGCGTTTCTTCATTGGCAATTAAATCTAAATAACGTTGACGATAACGCGTTTCTTGATCGGTTAATCCATGAAATTTATCAGGTAATGGGCGAATCGCTTTGGTCAACAATATTAATTTTTTAACTTTAACCGATAATTCACCGGTCTTTGTTTTAAAAAGATAACCTTCCGCTCCAATAATATCCCCCAAATCCCATTGCTTGAATATTTCATACACCTCAGGCGTGACATCTTCTTGACGAATATAAAGTTGAATACGGCCAGACATATCAAGAATATGCGTGAAACTCGCTTTACCCATTAAACGCCGCGTCATAATCCGACCTGCCACCGTGACATGAACAGGATTCGCTTCTAATGCCGGCTCTGTCTTCTCACCATATTGCTGAAGCAAACTAGCCGCCAGTGCATCACGATGAAACCCAGCAGGATACGCCTTCCCTTGTTGACGCCATTCCGCTAATTTCGTACGACGTTGTTCGATTAAATCGTGTGTATCAATAATTTCATGTTCTTGATCAGACATAATTACAATCCACTTAGTAAACTGGCTTCAATAAATTTATCCAAATCCCCATCTAACACCGCCTGGGTATTGCCCACTTCCACACCGGTACGCAAATCTTTAATGCGCGACATATCTAAAACATAAGAACGAATCTGACTGCCCCAAGTGATATCTTTTTTCGTCGCTTCCAGCGCATCTTGCTTCGCCTGCTGCTTTTGTCTTTCTGCCTCATACAGCTTAGCACGCAATTGCTTCATCGCCATGGCACGATTTTTATGCTGCGAACGCTCCGCCTGCGATTGCACGACAATGCCCGTGGGAATATGCGTAATACGAATCGCTGAATCTGTCTTTTGCACGTGCTGACCACCTGCACCGCTGGCACGAAAGGTATCAATGCGTAGATCAGCCGGATTAATCTCGATGGCGATGTTATCATCCACTTCTGGGGTCACAAACACCGAAGCAAAGGAAGTATGACGCTTATTATTCGAATCAAACGGTGATTTTCTAACGAGGCGATGCACCCCTCCTTCCGTCCGCAGCCATCCATAGGCATAAGGACCATCGAATTTGACCGTCGCCCCTTTAATGCCGGCGACTTCACCGGGAGAGAGATCAATCACTTCCGTTTTAAACCCATGCCGCTCACCCCAGCGCATATACATGCGTAGCAGCATATTGGCCCAATCTTGCGCTTCTGTCCCGCCTGAGCCCGATTGAATGTCCATATAAGCCGAATTAGCATCCATCTCCCCTGAAAACATGCGCCGAAATTCGAGTTCTTCGATTTTTTTGGTCAAATTTTCTGCATCTTTAGCAATCGCATCCAAGGTATCCGTATCGTTCTCCTGGGAAGCTAATTCATGCAATTCTTCGGTATCCTGCAAGTGCTGGCGCAGCGCCTGCATCATGTCTACCACATCTTCTAGCTGAGAGCGTTCTTTCCCTAATGCTTGGGCTTTTTCTTGCTGGGTCCAAATCTGGGGATCTTCTAACTCTTCTTTAATAGCCGCCAATCGTGCTATTTTTTGATCAACTTCAAAGATACCCCCAAATCTCATGGAGACGGGCTTCAAGAGCTTGGAGGTAGTTCCTCATGGATGTAATTTCAATCATAAATCTGGCCTTTTATGCTATCGCGTGATGGTAGCAAGATTTCCCAAGGGAATCTACAGGCCAGATCGCCTTAAAATTTTAAGGATGGAGTTAAGCCGAACTTCAGCTCTACAAGTTTGTAAGACATTTCCTCTTCTACATTAGAGTGAAAATTATGAGCACTGTATCTTTCCATTAAGTTAATGTTGTTGGTGGTTCTAAATTGACTCAGATAGGAAAGATACTTCGTCACATCTTCATCTGCCACTTGCGAAGCAACATACTCTTTAAAATCAGGTAAATCTAAAGCAGCCGCTGCAAAATAAGTTTGTTGACTCTTCAGTATCTTTAATAGGCGTTTTGCTTCATCGTGAATTTCTTGCGTTTCATTCTCTTTCATATAAGAGTTAATAAATGTTTCCCATAATTCAGAAGGCATTAATATAATCAGCAAGAGGGCTTCATTCACTTCTTGACGAAAATCAGGTAAATTCATTATTTCTTCGTCTATTATCTGAGAAGCTCGTTGCTTGCCCTGAGCAATCACATCTAACCAATTGTATAGCGTGTAGTTTGTTTTAATAAAAGGTAAAAACTGAAAAAGCTGCGCCGTGATGGCTGTTTTTTCGATAGGATAATTATCTTGAGAATCAACAAACTTCCAATCACCATCGATATTCACTATTTGGTTATATTTATTAATACCAATGTTTTTCAAATGCAAATCAACTTCATGAAGAAACAAGGCAAGAACCAGCAATTTTCCGAGACCCTTATACTCACCTTGTTTAATTTTTTCTTTGATATTAATCTTCTTTTCTGTTAATAAATCAGATAAAGAGACAAAGCCTTCTACTTTTTTTGCCATGACATTAATTGACTTACCTTCCACTCGGCGCGTTTTAGGTTGGTAAGGAATCATAAGCCTAAGTATTTCTTGGCCTATGGTTTCTCTTAGAGCCGATATTGCATCTTTCGTCTTTTTACCGTACCAGTCGTCTTGAGGTTTGCGCCATTTTTTTATCTCATAAACTTCATTTCCAACGGGTGTGTAGACTGGAACAGAATAAGTTAAATTTCCCACTTGTTGTGATTCATAAGTCACTTTCGTTCTTGGATATTTTATTTGCTTAAATAAAGACAAATTTTGCTGTGATTTCACACAACTTTTTTGCCGTTTATTTTCATGAAGTGGTTGATTATTGTTATTATTGGTATTGGTATCGCTATCACTAATGAAAGAGTAGCCTCTTTTTCCTTGTTGTTGAAGAAAATCATCAAGCACTTCTTCACTATCATAGCTATCGCTTAAAAGTTCATCCACCCTATCCGCCGGTGCAAGCGAGATCGAATCAGCTGCTGCTGAACAAACTATTCCCGTGCCGTGTAACAATGTATTAATGCGTTCAGATTGACGCTGATAAAAGGTTCTATCAAGAGGCTGCCCCATTCTACTGATTGAAGCACTGACGGTATTTGATTGATAAGTATTCCCTACCTTTTCCCAAACTAACCGTCTATAAGTCCCATCCTCAAAATTCTCATCAAGAAAGTTAATGATTCGTACCATAACCTACCCTATATTGTGTATTTTTTGTCTATTAATAAAAAAACAGCCAAAAATTTTACAATAAAGAGCTTAAGGCTAGCTTAATAAGATTCAGGGGCGAGGAGAGAAATGCTCGTGTGCTGTTAATTCCTGACGCTGAGGTTCATAGATTTTTAAAAAATTATCTAGCCGCCTCGCTAGTACACTTGTTGGGGGTTGTCCTGCAATCGTTTCCTTTACTAATGTAAATAATTGATCGATTGTTCCTAACGGATCTACTTCATTTTTAATATTACCCATTTTAATTAAAAAGTTTTTACAATCCTCTTTGTGCTCAGAGGTTGGATTAAACAAAGCTTTGATCAAACTGTCTTGGTTATTAGCCATCCCTTTCATGAGAATCTCTAACGCTTTTCTTATCTTATTCAATAACTCCATGCCAATTGGCATCCAGCCCTCTTCAAATGATTCTTCAAAATAAAACTCCTCATTCCCATTTGGCATAAACTATTTCCTCTAAAAATATATCTATAAACTTTTCGCAAAAACTAGCGCGTCCTCATGCCCTGCCACCGTCGGATAATAATCCTTACGTTCGCCAACCGGCCGAAAGCTCATATTGCGGTAAAGCGAAATCGCTTTCGAATTGGAACGACGTACTTCAAGATAAGCAATACTAATCCCTTCCTTTTTGGCATGACTTAATACTTGCTCCAGCAGCGTACGCCCTATCCCTTGGCGCTGATGGTCTCGCGCCACCCCCACATTCAATATATGGCATTCCTGTCCTTGCATCGCAATGATGATAAAACCAATCACTTTCTTATCCACTTCCATCACCCATCCTACATAACCTGCCCGAAAGCATTGCATGAAGGTTTCTTCTGTCCACGGCACGACATTTACCATCTGCTCAATACGCAGCACGTGCGGGACATCTGATTTGAAAAAGGTTCGCAGCATAGTAGTATAGTTATACCATTAATTTGGAAGACATAGCTGGATATTTATGCCATATCGACTCACCAAAATTTATACGCGCAAGGGGGATCAAGGATACACCACCTTGGGGGATAAGAAAATCTCGAAAGACGATTTGTTAGTCGAAACCGTGGGAACGATTGATGAATTGAACTCTGCGATTGGGTTAGTGATCGCACTACAGATTAAAAATAAAGACGTTGAAGCGGGTTTAACACAAATACAACATGAATTATTTGACTTGGGTGGTGAATTGCACATGCCTATGCATATCGCCATCACTAAAGAGCATGTGACTCGCTTAGAACAAATGCTGGATCGCTGGAATAGCACTTTACCGCCGCTGACGGAATTCTTATTACCTCGTGGTAACTCAACCTCAGCAGCATGCCACGTGGCCCGCGCCGTGTGCCGTCGGGCAGAACGATGCTTGGTGAGGTTACATAGGCAAGTGCCGTTAGATAATCCAGAATTACTACGCTACTTAAATCGGCTATCGGATGTATTATTTGTTGCTTGCCGCATGCTAGCGCGCGATAGTGAGGAACAAGAAGTATTATGGGAGCATGAGAGAACGTAACATTCTCTCATGCCAATACACCATTCTAAGCTGTGCCCACTTTCTCTGTTTTCTTCTTCGGTAGATATAAATCCGTAATCGTCCCTTCGAAAACTTCTGCAGCGAGTGCGACGGTTTCTGATAAAGTAGGATGCGGATGAATGGTGAGTGCCAGATCTTCCACATCACAACCCATTTCAATCGCCAATGCCACTTCAGCAATTAATTCGCCTGCATTAGGCCCGACAATGCCTGCACCCAGCACACGATGCGTTGCTTCATCAATGATTAACTTTGTCATCCCTTCGCTACGACCCAAACTCAATGAGCGACCACTTGCTGCCCACGGGAAGACGCCTTTGCCATATTGAATCCCTTTGGCTTTAGCTTCATTTTCTGTGATTCCCGCCCAAGCAACTTCAGGATCCGTATAAGCAACGCTGGCAATACACTTTGGATCAAAATAATGCTTAAGCCCGGCAATCACTTCCGCTGCCACTCGCCCTTCCGGCATGGCTTTATGGGCCAGCATCGGGTTACCCACGACATCACCAATCGCGTAAATGTGCGGCACATTGGTGCGCTGCTGTTTATCGACAGCAATAAAACCGCGTTCATCGACATTGACACCTGCATTGCCTGCATCAATTTGATCGCCATTAGGACGTCTACCGACGGCACATAAAATACGATCAAATTTTTCCGGTTTTTCCGGTGCCCCTTCTCCTTCAAAAGTCACATATAACCCATCTTTCTTTGCTTCCACTTTGGTGACTTTGGTTTTGAGATAAATATTTTTGTAACGTTGCTTGATGCGCTTGTATAACGGCATCACGATATCATTATCTGCACCAGGAATGATTTGATCCATCAATTCCACCACCGTAATTTCCGCTCCTAAAGCGTGATACACGGTTGCCATTTCCAGACCAATAATACCGCCGCCAATAACGAGCATGTTGCAATTCGCCTCTTCCAACTCTAAGGCACCGGTTGAATCTATAACACGCGGATCCTCTGGTAAAAAAGGCAGTTTGACGGGACGTGAACCAACAGCAATAATCGCTTGTTCAAATTCGACTGTTTGTTTGCTGCCATCTTGCGCCGTGACTTCAATCGCATGATCAGAAACAAATTTACCCATGCCAGTGATCACTTCTACTTTACGCTGCTTTGCCAGCATTTTAAGACCGCCGGTTAATTTGGTGACGACACTGTTTTTCCAATCGCGTAATTTTTTCGTATCAATTTTCGGCTTGCCAAATTGCACACCGTGATCAGACATTTCTGATGCTTCATCAATCACTTTTGCTGCATGTAATAATGCTTTAGATGGAATACATCCCACGTTTAAACACACGCCGCCTAAGGAATCATCACGTTCAATGAGAATGACTTTTTTACCTAAATCAGCCGCACGAAAGGCTGCTGTATAACCACCAGGACCGCTTCCTAACACCACAACTTCAGTTTTTGTACTCATTTTTTTCCTCTCTTACAACAACAAATTACGAATATCAGACAGCATATTGGCTAAATGCACAATGAAACGCGCTCCTTCTGCACCATCAATCACGCGATGATCATACGAAAGTGACAAGGGCAGCATCAAACGTGGTACAAATCC
>SCTP01000315.1 GCA_004322325.1 Gammaproteobacteria bacterium
TAGCAGTAATTAACGATGAGGTTGGTTCCAAAGTTGAAAGTCTACTTAATGGGCATAAACATAAACCTGTGATTAAGGTGAAAAACGAATGGTATTACTAACATGATACAGTCCAAATTTGGCGATATATTAACTGCGAATGTTGAAGCCATTGTCAATACCGTCAATTGTGTTGGCGTAATGGGCAAGGGCATCGCATTACAATTCAAAATGAAATACCCACAAAATTATCAACTTTACAAAAAAACATGCGATCAAGGCCGTATGATGGTCGGAAAGGTTTTGACCTTTGAGCAAAAGTCATCTGACAATCCAAAGTATATTATTAACTTCCCAACTAAGCGGCATTGGAAAGGTAAATCCACTATTCAAGACATTAGCAAAGGTTTAGATTCTCTTGTTGCAGAAATAAAACATTTGAAAATAAAATCCATAGCCATACCTGCACTCGGAAGTGGTTTAGGAGGTTTAGACTGGCAGCAAGTGAAATCTCTTATTATCGATGCTTTTTCTTTTCTTCCCGACGTTGATGTTTGGCTATATGAGCCACACTATTCCCCTTCAGTCCAGTCTATAGAAGTAAATACTAAAAAACCACGTATTACGCTTGCCAAAGCTTTGCTAATTAAACTCATGCAAGTTTATCAAGCATTAGGTTACTCGCATTCATTACTTGAAATACAAAAATTAATTTACTTTATAAATATCCCAATGCAAGACGAGTTAAAATTCAATTTTAAAAAATCCAACTATGGCCCATATGCCAGCACTATTAATTATTTGTTACAAGATATGGAAAATCACTATACGCGTGGTTTTGGAGATCGAGTTCAAAAAGCAGAAGTGCGCTTGCTAGACAATGCAATAAAAGAAGCAGACGAGTTTTTATCCAACCATTCTGCATACTTAGAAAATATAAAACGAATAAAACAATTAATTGATGGCTTTGAAACCCCTTTTGGCATGGAGTTGCTATCAACAGTACATTGGGTAGCGACACATGAATGCAGCACCAACTCATCAAATGAAGAAATTATAAAACATGTTCAGCAATGGAATAGTCGAAAGAAAAAATTGTTTCACCCACATCATATAAACATAGCCATTAATCGATTAAAGGAAGGCCGTTGGATAAGACTTGAGGAAGGAATAGATGACCATACTCTCATCTGAGCAAATAGCCGAGCTAAAACAGAAACTCTCTGAAAAAGGAGATAAAGTTGTCAGGGAAGAATTAGCTAATGGAATTTATGGAGAAGGAAGAAAGAAGATCGTTGAGAACTGGCTAGAAGAATTTGAAAGAGAAAAGCTTGAGACCAGATTTCAGCAAGAATTAGAGCAGCGCGAACAAATATTTCATGAGCAAATGCAAAAAGAAGAAAAAAGATTTCAAGCACAGTTAGCAGTTAGTTTATCTTAGGCAAAAAGCACCAAGTCGGCTTCGAAAGCAGCGATGATTTCGGCAATCGTAGCAATTATAGGCGCCGTTATCTCTATAGCTCCTTTTATATATTCACTGCTAAAAACTAATAGCCAATAAAAAACCCATCGGGGTGCGCATTGTAAAGAGGCGTGACGGGTGTTGTTATTAGCAGTATAACAATAGCCCTCATTTCCTACAATACCTAGCGGTAACTACATAAATACAATTCAAGCTGGCGATGGGACTCGAACCCGCGACCTGCTGATTACAAATCAGCTGCTCTACCAACTGAGCTACGCCAGCATCAAATGAGGCTGTATTTTATGTGAGTGCGCATCGTAGATCAAATGAAATTAATCAGTTTTTGCCACTGATGCGAGAGCATTTAACTGGCTCTCGCATATAGGCAGGTTCGGCATATTTTAAAACACTTTGACCAATTCTAGGCCAAAATTCATGCTATCGAATAAGTAGTCTAAACAGTTAAAGTCCAAAATGTAATTTAAAAGAGGTCCAAAAATAGCGATTTGTTTTATTAATCGCATCTTTTCAGTCTGAGAAACTTTTTGTTTTTCCTTTATTTCCTTTAATAGCTTAAGTTCATTGCATAGAGATTGTGGCAGATAGCTTGTGAATTCATCTCTACCACGAAGCGTCAGCCTTGTCCATTTAGTAGGCTGATGTACAGCATGCCCCATTTCCAAAGTAGCAATATTTTCCTTGAGCTTCCCAATAAAAGTTTGAAGTTCTTTAATGCGCTTTACACGTGAACTAAAAAATTCTCGTTTAAGGAGCCAATCACCAATAGCATCCTCTGCTTTTAGTAGAATAGCAAAATCTTCTCGTAATTCTCTAAGAGTTGAACCTCGTTTTTTCTTGGTATAGCTTAGCTTGTACAGCTTAAGATACTCAACTAGCTCTTTAGTTTCATCGGAACGTTTTGGGGAAAGTAACCTGCATTTAAGATTAAAATTTTCTATAAGACTTTTTCCCTCATCAAATTCTGATTTAAAGAAACCTGGCATATCCTCTCCTTTTTAGTAATTTAAAGTTAACTAGGTGAAGCTAACAATGGAAATATTTTTAGTCAAGAGAAAAAACCATAAAAAAAGCCTGCTATGTTTGACCACAGCAGGCTTTTCAAAATAGAGCCTGGCGATGACCGACTTTGGCATGGAGAATATCCACACTATCATAGGCGCTAAATGGTTTCACTTCTGAGTTCGGGATGGGATCAGGTGGTACCCACTTGCTCTGGTCGCCAGGCAG
>SCTP01000316.1 GCA_004322325.1 Gammaproteobacteria bacterium
ATCACAAAAACGCACTCATCAGATAACCAGTCATGCCTGCAAAAGTAAATCGCATTATATTACCAACAACCGCGTCGTAAGCGTTTTTGTGATTCCAATAGGATGGAGATGGTAATGTGTTAACTAGATTTATTAATAATGCAAAAATAAATTGACAAATTATGGATTCCCAAATTAATTTCTTTGCTAGATTTGGCCCATATAACTCAACAAAAATACTGCTCCAAAAAAATGAAAATGTATAAATTAATGTTGATCCTGGTACTGAAAAAGGTCCAAGTAATACAATTTTATATGCCATAATTGTTGAGGCGAGAAGAAGCGTTAAATAAATTAAAGCAACAATCCTCATGTATTTAAAATTTCTATTTTCGAAATTTATCAAATTGAAAAATTTACTGTCCAATTTTGTTTGCATTTTTAATTACCAAAATCATTAATAAGTTGTTCTTGAACCGCGGTTGAAACAATATTAATTATATCTTTTAAATCAAAACAACTTAATAACAATGAATCAGAATATAACTCGCGAGCTGTTTTTCTTATCTCCCAAGACGTATCTGCACTTTGCAGAACATATACAGTTTGGTTATCATGGAATTCTTGTTTTTTAATAAAAATTTTTTCTTTAGTTTGATTAGATAATTTCTCTGCGTTCTTAATTGCACAAAATGTTATCGCTCTTACGTCTTCCTGTGAAAATTCTCTTAACATTTCGTTTTGAACTACCAACTCTTCTGGCAAATATTCGATTGGTAAAGGTGATTTAATGGTATTAATAGCAACTAATAAAATATTTTTTCCATCTTGATTTCTCTCTATTCCTACTACCTTGCATCTGTGTATTTGAGACCTGTTAAGAAGTTCAGTATAACTTTTTAACCATCTCGATAATTTCCCTTTTGCTGTTTCACTCATATTTTACTATCCTAATTAAAATCAATATTCAAAAAAATATTCTTGGATTTTACTTTGCTCACTAGTTTTAGTTAACGCAACAGACAATAAGATTCTTGCCTTTTGTGGACTTAACATGCCTCCAGCTATAAAGCCATATTTATCATCTACCCCCGGATCACGGTTAATTATACCTTGACCTGTCCTTGAGCACCTGACTACTACAATACCTTTTGCAACCGCCTTAGCAAGTGACTCATTAATTATTTTCGACTGGTATCCTGCTCCCATGCCAGCACTAATAATACCTTTGACTCCTTTTGCAATCGCAGCTTCAATAAACGTTGGCTGTATTCCAATGTGCCCATAAATAACACATACTTCTGGTAAGGTACTTAAATCATCAATATCAAAATCACTTAAATAAGTATGTTTATATGAGTTGGTGGTACAAAAATAAGGATAATTTCCTTTCAGATATCCTAATAATGCGAATTCATTTCCTGAAAAAGCATTGGAGATAGACGGATTTATTTTTATTACATCTCTGGCTGTATAAATGCAATCGTTGAATGTGAGTAGAACACCGCGTCCTTTTGATTGGTTGGAAGAGGCGAGAATGATGGCATTAAATAAGTTTCTTATTCCATCGAATCCAAGAGAAGTCGCTGGTTTTAATGAGCCTGTGTAAATAATAGGAGTTTCACTTCTCATAAGGATATTCGTAAAGTAGGAAGCTTCTTCAATACAATTTGTTCCCTGAGCCACTACAATCCCATCATATTTATTACCAATGAGCATTTTAATTTTTTTCGTCGTGTTTATTAGATCATCATCATAAATTTCATGACTGATTTGCTGAGAAAATTGCTCTGCTAATATTTCTACTGAGTCATGAGGCAAGGGAAGATTAGTCAGATAGCTTTTGATATCAATTTCTGGACGATTATAAAATTCATGCTCATTGTCTTTCTGAGTACATGAAATAGTGCCGCCTAATGCCAGTACAAATACCTTTTTCTTAACAGTTACTCCCGAAACCATTCTAATTTCCTCTAAACCCGCATCGGCAAAATCACCAACTCTTTCCCTTGTAAATGCAAATTGCGCTGCAATGTCAGTGGTGTTTCGTTATGCAAAATACGCGTGATCCAATTATCTTTATCGAAAATCAATTTACTGGAGAAGAAAATGCAGTTGGAATATTTTCTACTTGCTTCTTCTGCTAATTTTGATAATTCTTCCACGGTATCTGTTCCAAACGCCTCATACGCTTCAGCTGCAATGCCATATTGATGACAATAATCGACAAAATATTGTAGATTTTCATTCACCTTATCACGCATTTTTTCTAATTCTTCCTGGCCCGCAAAACTTTCTACATCCACAATCCCAGCGCTTAAAAACACGAAATTTTTAAAATGGCGCGGAAACATACGAATAACGTTTAACAAGGTATGCATCGCCACCCCTTGGCTTTTGCCCACTAAAATAACCGCTGTAGGTTGTTGTGGATCCATCGGGATGGGGTTTAAGGGATGAACAATCGGTTGTTTTAATTGAATATCTAACTGAACCAGTTTTTTATTAAAAAGATGATAATGACGTTTGATGAGTAAGCAAATGCAAATGACCGTGCAGGTGACCACCACCGTGAGCCAGCCGCCGGATTCAAATTTAGAAATTAACGTGACGCAAAGAATACTGCTCGTGATGGCGAAGGCAAAGAAAGAAAATAACAAGCGAAAAAACCAATAAGGCGACGCTTTGCGCCGATGCCGTGCCCAATAAACACACATACCAAAAAGTGATAAGGAAAAGGTAACAAATACATTGATACTGTATAGCACGACTAATAAAGAGACTTTGCCACGGCACCACAATAGAATGCCTAAAGCAAAAATACCAAATAAAATTAAACCGTTTTGAATGACTAATCGAGTGGAAAGATGGCGAAAACGATTCGGCATCCACCCATCGATGGCCATATTCGCTAATACACTGGGGCCAGCGAGAAAACCTGTGTTGGCAGCGACGAATAGTAATCCGCCTTCTAAAAGTAAGGTAATCAGAAGTAATACTTTTCCTGTTTCTGAATCGCCCAAAATAGAGTGAAAAACGACAGCGTTTAATGTTTGCCCGACCACTGGTTTAGGCGCCCATAATAGGTAAAGCAAAATAATACCGGCGGCTACCACGCTTAACGAAATGGCCATGTAAAGCATCGTCCATTTACCTGTCATCACACGGGGTTCACGTAATCGGTTGACGTTGTTGGAAACAGCCTCAAGACCAGTGTAAGTACCGCTACCGAGTGAGTAAGCATGTAAGATCAGGGCTAGGACAGGGATCCAACCGACGGCGGCAATCGTGTTGTTTGTTTCTTCGAGGGTTTGCGGGATGATGAGTGATAAGCCTTTATGATGGGCACCGATGCCGTAGACGATCAAACCAATATGAATGATAAAAAAGCCTAAAAAAATGGGCATTAATAACTTGATGGATTCTTTCATGCCACGCATATTGAGAATGAGTAAAGCAAAAATCAAGGCGACTTCGGCAAGTAGTTTGTAAGCTAATAAATGCACGGGCAATAAACTAAACACAGCATCCATCGCGCTGGCGGTTGAAACAGCAATGGTGAGAGTATAGTCAACGATTAAGGCGGCGCCTGAAATTAAGCCGACATGAGCGCCTAATAATTGAGAGGCAACTTTGTAACCGCCACCACCGCTAGGAAAGAGCTCAATCACCTGGTTATAACCGACAGCGATCACAAATACAGTGATAGCCGTCGCGATCGCAATGTATAAAGCAAAATGCGTATGGGGGCCTAAGGCGATATACGCTTCTTCAGGACCGTAACATGAAGAGGATAAACCGTCAGCTCCTAAGCCTACCCAGGCAAGGAATGCAATTAACGAGACATGCCGTAAAATTTGCGGATTAAATGGATTGAGTGGATGTCCAATAATAATTTGTTTAATTCGTTTTGTTAAAGGCATGGGTAAATCCTTGCTTCGGGACATTATTATATAAACTTTCTGATTACTAAGATATACCACCAACTATTTTTCTTGCATCCGTAATGCGCCATCTAAACGGATAACTTCTCCGTTTAACATCACATTTTCAATGATGTGTTGAGCGAGGAAAGCGAATTCGTCCGGACGGGCTAGTCGTTTGGGGAAGGGGACAGAGGCTTCCAAGGAGGCACGGGCTTCAGGCGTGATTTTTTGAAACATCGGCGTATCAACAAGACCCGGCGCAATCGTCATGACTCGAATGCCGAATCGCGCTAATTCGCGTGCAGCGGGGAGAGTGAGCGAAACGATACCGCCTTTGGAAGCGCTGTAGGCGGCTTGGCCGATTTGCCCTTCAAAGGCAGCGACAGAAGCGGTATTAATGATGACACCGCGCTCGCCTGTCTCTTCCAGAGCAGACAAGGGAGTCATGGCAGCGGCAGCGAGACGCATGACGTTGAAGGTGCCGATCAAATTAATGTCGATGACTTTGCGAAATTCATCAAGCGGCATCGGCCCTTGTTGGCCTACTAAGCGTTTGCCATGAACAATTCCTGCACAGTTAACGCAAATTCGGGCTGGGCCATGATGACGTTGGGCTTCCATCAGGGCTTGTTCCACACTTTCAGGGCTGGTGACATCGCAGTGAATGGCTAGCGCTTGAATTTCATCTGCTAATTTTTTAGCCGCTTCTTGATTTAAGTCTAGTAAAGCCACTTTGGCACCCAATTGGCCTAATCGTCGTGCCGTGGCAGCGCCCATCCCAGATGCTCCACCGGTGATAATCGCTGCGCCATGTTTAATTTGCATGGTAAGTTCCTTGTGACATTGTTTCTCTTAGGAGGGTGATGATAACATCAACGCATTGTTTTTACATGGAGTGAGAGGATGAAAATTCTCGTCGCGATAAAAAGAGTCATCGATTATCAGGTTTCAATTCGCATTAAATCGGATGGATCAGGCGTGGAGACAAGCCATGTCAAAATGTCGATGAACCCGTTTGATGAAATTGCCATCGAGGAAGCGGTTCGCCTGAAAGAGAAAGGGATCGCAAATGAAATCATTGTGATTTCTATCGGTAACGATGCCTGCCAAGAGACGCTGCGTACGGCACTCGCGATGGGAGCTGATCGCGCCATTTTAGTGAAAACGGAACAAGAAGTTCAGCCGTTAGCGGTAGCTAAAGTGCTCAAAGTCATGGTGGAGCAAGAATCGCCACAGTTGGTGATTGTTGGTAAACAAGCCATTGATACAGATGATAATCAAGTCGGCCAAATGTTAGCGGCGTTATTAAATTGGCCGCAAGGTACATTTGCTTCTAAAATAGAGGTTCATGGGAATGGGGTTAGTGTCACACGAGAAGTTGATGGTGGATTAGAAACTTTATTTCTCACTTTACCTGCTGTGATTACCACGGATTTACGTTTAAATGAACCACGTTATATTTCTTTGCCGAATATTGTTCAAGCGAAACGTAAGCCATTAACAGTCGTGTTAGCGGAGACGTTGAATGTGGATCTAGCGTCACGCATCAAACTCGTTCAGGTGGCGCTGCCAGAAAAACGTCGTGCAGGAGAGCGTATTGAAGATGCGGCGAAGTTAGTCGCGCGTTTAAAGGAAAAACAGGTGATCTGATGAAAACATTAATCATTGCTGAACATGATAATCAAACATTAAAATCTGCGACGTATCACACTGTTACAGCGGCACAATTCTTCAATCATCCTATTGATATTCTTGTCGTAGGTGCACATTGCCAAAAAGTGGCGGAGCAAGCTTGTTTATTAACGAATGTAGATACTGTTTTACTCGCCGATCATGATGTGTATGAACATCAGTTAGCTGAAAACGCAGCGGCCCTCATTGCGGACATAGGAAAACAATATGATTACATTTTAACGGCAGCCACCACGTTTGGAAAAAATATCTTACCACGTGCGGCAGCTCTATTAGACGTCGCGATGGTCAGTGATGTCACTCATATTATTTCAGCTGATACGTTTGTGCGGCCTATTTATGCGGGTAATGTCATGGCCACGGTGCAAGCGCACGATAAAATCAAAGTTCTTACCATTCGTACCACCGCTTTTGCAGCGGCACAAGCAAATCAAGTAGCAAGTGCTAAGTTAGAAAAACTTTCTCACGTGATTCCGAATACTCTTTCTCGTTTTGAACATCAAACCTTAACCCAATCGACACGTCCTGAACTCACTTCTGCTCGTGTGGTGATATCCGGTGGACGCGGATTAAAAAGTGCAGAAAATTTCAAACTGCTTGAAGCATTAGCTGATCGTTTAGGCGCAGCGATTGGTGCTTCACGTGCAGCAGTGGATGCCGGGTTTGCACCAAATGATTATCAAGTCGGCCAAACGGGTAAAGTCGTTGCACCTGATCTTTACATCGCTGTTGGCATTTCAGGCGCGATTCAGCATTTAGCTGGGATGAAAGATAGTAAGATCATTGTTGCTATTAATAAAGATCCTGATGCACCGATTTTTCAAATTGCAGATTATGCGCTGGTTGGCGATTTATTCACGATTTTGCCTGCGCTCCAAGCGGAATTGGATAAAGTTTTACTATAATAAAGAAAGAGAGGGCGTAAAACGAGGAAACATCCATGGCTATTGATAAATATAATAAAAAAGTTCAAGAAGAAACCGAAGGTGAATCCGGGCACGGCGGACATGGCGGTCGCGTCGAATATCGGGAGTTTATTGGCCCGGCTCGATCGCGAGATGAGCAAAAGCGTTTATTATCTAAACATGGCGATTTGAATGAAGCAAATATTAAAAAAGGCAAAGAAACGAGTGAGAATTATAAAAAGCAACGAGAAAATCCGAAAAAAGGATTAATAGGCGCTCATCATGAACAATCTCTCTATAAAGGTCATCCCATATTAAGTAAAAGATTCAGTGGGGCAGATCCTAAAGTGAGTTCAGTTCCGACTGAAATAAAAGAGATAAAGGATACGGAACCACAAAAGAAATTCGAGCTGACTCATCAACCGCGTCTTACCCATGCCCCAAAACAAACCCATCAACTCAAGCCGCGTGGAATGTAATTGGTTATGATGACGCTTGCGGATGCCATTATAGAAGAAGATATTGAGAGCATAAAAACACTACTACGTCATAGTGAGGACGTTAATCAAATTGACGAATATGGATTCACACCACTGACTGAAGCAGCGATTGTCGATAATATCAACATCACGCAGCTTTTATTAGAACGTGGTGCGGATCCAAATCAACAAGATGTGACGGGTGGGACGCCGTTACAATGGGCGGTTGAAAATAATAATCAAGCGTTAGTGAAATTATTATTAAAAAATCGCGCGGATCCTAACATGAGTAATTTTGCAGGACAGCCGGTGCTCACCATGCCTATGTTGCGGCATCAATCTGAGATGCGGCAATTGCTGATTCAAGCCGGTGCAA